>NZ_JBKGTW010000073.1:0-7123 GCF_046546535.1 Neisseria sp. WLZKY-1 | reverse complement strand
CCGAGCAGGACGGCTTTGAACATGGATAGCAGTGATAGGCGGGACGGCCGCGGTGGTCTCGAAGGTAACGGGTTCTTTGACGGTTCAGGTACTGTTCGATCGGTTGCCAATCAATCACTTGATCCAACTTCAATAGTGGGAAGCGGTCGATGTGTTTGGCAATCATGGCTTGGGCGGTTTGCCGGAAGAAGGTGCTCATGGAAAATCCCCTAAATGTCTTGGTGGGAATTTAGGGGATTTGGGGGGATTTTGCAAAGGTCTCATATAGTGAAACAACACGAAAATCTACGACGTTGCTGCCTTGTATCTTTCCGTGTTGGTTCACTATACAAAAGGCCGTCTGAAAAACTTTCAGACGGCCTTTGCCGTTTTGGCTGCGCCGAAGCCGCGCTTTCAGACGGCCTCAAACGGCGCTTTACTGTATCTGCTGCTGCGCGGCGCGCACGGCGTTCTGGTCAGGATTGATCAGGATTTCGACGCGGCGGTTTTGCGCGCGGCCTTCGGCTGTGGCATTGGAGGCGACGGGCTGGTGCGAGCCGTGGCCGTAAACGGCGAGGCGGCTGCCGCTGACGCCGCGCGATTGCAGGAAGGTGGCGACGGCTTGGGCGCGGCGCTGCGACAGCGGGTCGTTGATGGCGTCGGAACCTGTGTTGTCGGTGTGGCCGTTGATGGTAAGGGTGGTGTCGGGGTATTGGGTGAGGGTTTGCGCGGCGGCAGCGAGGGCGTTTTGCGCGTTGGTGCTGAGGGTGGCGCTGTTGGTCGGGAAGGTCACGTTTTCGGGCATCACCAGTTTGATCTGGTCGCCGCTGCGCTCGACGTTCACGCCGGTGTTGGCAAGGTTTTCGCGCAGTTTTTTCTCCTGGTAGTCCATGTAGCCGCCGATGCCCGCGCCGATGGCGCCGCAGGCCAGCGCGGAATTGCGCGCGCCTTTGCTGCCGTGGCTCAATGCGCCGATGATGCCGCAGACGGCGGCGCCGCCGAGGCCGAAGGAGGCGGTTTTGCTGGCTTTCTGCGTGCCGTCGGCGTAGGTGATGCAGCCGCTGAGAGCAAGGGATGCGGCAATAGCGGTGACGATGAGAGAGTTAAACAGTTTCATGTGTCGTCCTTTCTAAAATCGGTAATGTAAAGATTGCGGAGCGGCGGAATATAGTCCGAGGGTGCGGGCGGCAGAAGCGGCCTTAACGTGAAATTACCCGCGCTTTACCGTTTGGCGCGTTTTCGCTGCCGCCAGTACATGCGCCAGCGGATTTTGACGTCGTAGCCGACCGAGCCTGCGCCAAACCAGAAAAGAAGGGCGGACACGGGCAGGGTGAAGTGGTAGCCGAGGCGGTGGTAGCCCCAGGCGCCGGTAAAGCCGCCGCAGAGGAAGGCGGCGGCCAGCAGAAGGAGCAGGCGCATTTTGGGTTTGTTGACGCGCACGTCGGGCAGGCGGGGATTGGTGCTGCGGCGGTAGTAGAGGACTTTGGCCAGCTCGATGCCGAGGTCGGTGACGGTGCCAGTCATGTGGGTGGAGCGGATAACGCCGCCGGAGAGGACGGTGAGGACGGTGTTGTGCATGCCCATGATGAAGCACAAAAGCAGCAGGGTGGGCGGGGCGAAGATTTTGCCGTAGTGCGCCAGGGCGACGCCGAGCAGGCCGAACACCAGCAGATAAAAGCTTTCCAGCCACATCGACAGGCCGTAGCCGCTGCGGAAACGCTGGCGTTTCGCCCACAGTATCGTCCAGCTCGAATGCGCCGCGCCCAGCAGGAAGGCGAGCACGCCCGCCAGCATCACCGCCGCGCCTTCCCAGTCGCCGAGAAAGGCGGCGTCGGCCGCGCCGGACATCGCGCCGCTGACGTGTGAGGTATAGCTTTTGACGGCGAAAAAGCCGCCCGCGTTAATCGCGCCGGCAAGAAAGGCCATGATGCCGCACAGGGCGCGGAAACCGGAAACGGTGATTTCGCAGTTGTGCAGGTAGGGTTTGTCGGCCTGCCAGAAGGGCTGGTGGTGGGGGCGGTAGATCGGTTTCTGATGCGGCGGCCGCGCTTGCATGGTGGTCGGATTCGGATGAAGGGTTGTCGGAAAACAGTTTGAGGCCGTCTGAAAAGGCGGGAAACGGGGTTTCAGACGGCCTCTGCGTGCGGACTCAGGTGCGTATCTGCCCGTCGCCTAGCACGATCCATTTTTGCGAGGTGAGGCCGTGCAGGCCGACGGGGCCGCGGACGTGGATTTTGTCGGTGGAAATGCCAATTTCCGCGCCGAGGCCGTATTCGAAGCCGTCGGCGAAGCGGGTGGAGGCGTTGACCATCACGCTGGCCGAATCGACGGCGCGCAGGAACATTTGCGCGCGGCCGAGGTGTTCGGTGACGATGCTGTCGGTGTGGCTGCTGCCGTGGCGGTTGATGTGTTCGACGGCCTCTTGCGCCGAGTCAACGATTTTCACCGACAAAACGGGGGCGAGGTATTCGGTGTCCCAGTCTTCGTCTGAGGCCGTTTGAATGTCGGGCAGAACGGCCAGCGTGCGCGGGCAGCCGCGCAGTTCCACGCCTTTTTCGCGGTAGCGCGCGGCCAGCGGCGGCAGCAGTTCGGCGGCGCGCGCTTCGTGCACCAGCAGGGTTTCCATGGTGTTGCAGGTGCCGTAGCGCGAGGTTTTGGCGTTGAAGGCGATGTTGACGGCTTTTTCGGCGTCGGCGAACTCATCGAGATAAACGTGGCAGATGCCGTCGAGGTGTTTGATAACGGGCACGCGGGCTTCGGCGGCGATGCGCGACACCAGCGATTTGCCGCCGCGCGGGATGACGACGTCGATCAAATCGGGGCTTTGCAGCATGGCGCCGACGCCCTCGCGGCCGGTGTGTTCGATAAAGGCGACGGCGTCGGCGGGCAGGCCGTTTTCGTGCAGCGCCTGACGGATGAGTTTGGCAATCGCGCCGTTGCTGTTCACCGCTTCGCTGCCGCCGCGCAGCACGCAGGCGTTGCCCGATTTCAGGCACAGGGCGGCGGCGTCGGCGGTAACGTTCGGCCGCGATTCGTAGATGATGCCGATTACACCCAGCGGCACGCGCATTTTGCCGATTTGCAGGCCGTTGGGGCGGGTGCGGAATTCATTCATTTCGCCGACGGGATCGGGCAGTGCGGCAATCTGGCGCAGGCCTTCGCGGATGTGGTCTATGCCCGCGTCGGTCAGGCGCAGGCGGTCGAGCATGGCGGCGTCCAGCCCTTTGGCGGCGGCGTTGTCGCAGTCTTGGCGGTTGGCGGCGAGAACGGCGGCGCGGTGTTTGTCGAGCAGCTCGGCGGCACGCAGCAGCACGGCGTTTTTCACCGCGCCGGGGGCGGCGGCCGCCTGAAAATAAGCGGCGCGGGCGGCGGCGGCTTTGGCGCGGACGTAGGCGGCGGTGTCCTGCATGGGGTTCTCCTTTTTTGTCGTTGTGCGTCGTTGTGCAGGATTCGGATAATAAACGAACGAAGGCCGTCTGAAAACGGAAAGGCCGTCTGAAAAGGGTTTTCAGACGGCCTTTAAGGCTATTTGGCGGGCTTGATTAGACGGTAGTAAATCTCGCCCTCTTCGATATAGCCCAAATCGACGCGGGCGATTTCGGCGATGGCTTCGCTGCCTTCCTGCAAGTCGGCCACTTCGGCCGACAGGGCGGCGTTGCGCAGGCGCAAGGCGGCGTTGGCGGTTTGGCGCAGCGCGAGCTGTTTTTCCATTCTGGCCGCGTCCTGATAGCTGCCTTTGCCCGCCCACAGTTTGTATTGGAAGAAGACAAAGGCCGAAATCAGAACAAGGGTCACCCACTTCATCACGCTGCCTTATTTGCCGTTTTGGTAAAACGCGGCGCGGCCGGGGTAGTGCGCGGCTTCGCCCAGCTCTTCTTCGATGCGCAAAAGCTGGTTGTATTTGGCCATGCGGTCGGAGCGCGAGAGCGAGCCGGTTTTGATCTGCATGCAGTTGGTAGCGACGGCCAAATCGGCGATGGTGGAATCTTCGGTTTCACCCGAGCGGTGGCTCATCACGGCGGCGTAGCGATTGCGCTTGGCCAGCTCGACGGCTTTGAGGGTTTCGCTCAGCGTGCCGATTTGGTTCACTTTCACCAGCAGGGCGTTGGCCACGCCCGCTTCGATGCCTTCGGCGAGGATTTTCGGGTTGGTGACGAACAAATCGTCGCCGACAAGCTGCACTTTGCCGCCGAGTTTTTCGGTGAGCAGCTTCCAGCCTGCCCAGTCGTTTTCGTCCATGCCGTCTTCAATGGAGATGATGGGATATTTACCGGCCAGTTTGGCGAGGTAGTCGGCGAACTCTTCGCTTGTCAGGGCGAGTTTTTCGGCGGAGAGGTGGTATTTGCCGTCTTTATAAAATTCGCTGGACGCGCAGTCGAGGGCGAACAGGACGTCTTCGCCGGTTTTGTAGCCTGCGGCTTCAACGGCTTCCTGCATCAGTTGCAGGGCTTCTTCGTGGCTGGCGAGGTTGGGGGCGAAGCCGCCTTCGTCGCCGACGGTGGTGGGATAGCCTTTTTCGTCGCACAGTTTTTTCAGGGCGTGGAACACTTCCGCGCCGCAGCGCAGGGCTTCGCGGAAGGTGGGCGCACCGACGGGCATAATCATGAATTCCTGAATGTCGAGGCTGTTGTTGGCGTGCGCGCCGCCGTTGATAACGTTCATCATCGGCACGGGCATCGCCATCGGGCCGGCGCCGCCGAGATAGCGGTAAAGCGGCAGACCGGCGTCTTCGGCGGCGGCGCGGGCGACGGCCATGGAAACGGCCAGCGTGGCGTTGGCGCCGAGACGGCCTTTGTTGTCCGTGCCGTCGAGCTCGATCATGATTTTGTCGATATAGCTCTGTTCGGAGGCGTCGATGCCGATCAGCGCCTGGGCAATTTCGTTGTTCACATGCTCGACGGCCTGCAACACGCCTTTACCGAGGTAGCGGGTTTTGTCGCCGTCGCGCAGCTCCAAGGCTTCTTTCTGGCCGGTGGACGCGCCGCTGGGCACGGCCGCGCGTCCCATAACGCCGCTTTCCAGCAGCACGTCGCATTCCACGGTGGGGTTGCCGCGCGAGTCGAGGATTTCGCGGGCGAAGATGTCGATGATGGCACTCATGGGGTCTCTCCTAAATGTAAATGGGTTGGAATCGAAACGGATAGCTTTCAAACGGCCGCACGGCAAAAGCCCTGCGGCGAAAAGGCGCGATTATACCCGTTAAGGCCGTCTGAAAACCATGCGCGGCAGCGGTTTTCGCGCAAGGCGGTGTATACTGCCGCCGCCGTATTCGCCAGGAAACCGCATGACCGCCGTTTGGAACGCCCCGCCCCCCGCCGCAGAACTCGTCCGCGCCGCCGAAACACAGCGCCGCCTGATAGTCTGCCTGCCCGATTTCCGTCTGCCCGAATTTGCCGCCTCCGCCGCGCCCTGCGGCAGGGAGCGGCATTTTCTTGCGGCCTGGCCGCAGCAGTCGGCCTGCCTGCAATTTGCCGCGCCCAACATCCTGCGCGGCCTGCTGCCCGATTGCGAGCTGTGGCTGATGCCGCCCGCCTGCGCCGAGCGTCTGCACGAACATTTTTCAGGCGGCCTGCACTGGCAGACCGAGCCCGTGCCGCAAACCGCCGCCACACCGTACAAACCGTGGTACAGGCCGCCTGAAAACCCCGTTTCCCCGCCGGAACACGTTGCCGTCATCGGCGCGGGCATCGCGGGCGCGGCCACGGCCTACGCGCTGGCCTCGCGCGGCGTGCGCGTCACCGTGCTTGAAGCGGGCGCGGCGGCGCAGGCGGGCAGCGGCAACCGCCAGGGTCTGCTCTACGCCAAAATCTCCGCACACGACACCGAACAAACCGAGCTGCTGCTGGGCGGCTACGGCCACAGCCGCCGCCTGCTCGATAAGTTACTGCCCGAACAGGAAAACTGGCAGCCCTGCGGCCTGCTCCACCTCAACCACAACGCCGCCGAAACCCGCCGCAACACACAACTCGCCGCGCAAACCCGCCACGCCCACCTCTACCGCGGCGTCACCGCCGCCGAAGCCTCCGTCATCGCCGGCATCGACATCCTTTCAGACGGCCTCTACTGGCCGCAGGGCGCATGGCTGCACCCCGCCGCGCTGGTTCGCGCCCTGCTCGCCCATCCCGCCATCACCCTTTGCGAACACCAGCCGCTCCTGTCCGCCCAACACCGCGGCGGCGCATGGCACTTGTCCACCCCCGCGCGCACCCTGTCCGCCAGCCACATCGTCTACTGCACTGGTGCCGACAGCCCGCACCTGCCCGCCGTCGCCGCCCTGCCTTGGCAGATGATACGCGGCCAGACCAACCTCGCCGCCGCCACCCCCTACTCAGGCCGTCTGAAAACCGCCCTGTCCGCCGCCAGCTACATCAGCCCCGCATGGCAGGGACAGCACTGCTACGGCGCGAGCTTCACCCCGCACGATGCCGATGCAGACTGGCGCGAGGCCGACGCCGAACACAACCGCCGCGAACTCGAACGCCTGCACCCGCAGCTTGCCGCCTCGCTGCTTGCCGAACCGACCGCCGCAGGCCACGCCGCCGTGCGCTGCGACAGCCCCGACCACCTGCCCACCGTCGGCCGCATCGCCGACTACGCCGCCATGAAGCGCCTGTACGCCAAACTCGCCCACGACAAAAACTACCCGATCGACGCCCCCTGCCCCTGGCTGCCGAACGCCTGGGTCAACGCCGCCCACGGCAGCCGCGGCCTCGCCACCGCCCCCTGGTGCGCCGAACAAACCGCCGCCGAAATCCTCGGCCTGCCGCAACCCTTCTCCCGCCGCCTGCGCGAAGCCCTGCACCCCAACCGCCACATCGTCCGCGCCCTCGTGCGCGGGCACGAAAAGGGATAGGACACAGAGGCCGTCTGAAATGCCTTTCAGACGGCCTGTTTGTAACGTCGGCAAGAGCAAGCATAGCCTGCGTAGGGTGTGTCGCCCCGCGACGCACGCGTTTTCCGAACTTCAAAGGCAGACTGAAAAACCAAAAAGCCGTCTGAAACAGCATGAGAAGATTTCAGACGGCCTCAAATGGCAAAGAACGCGTGCGTGGCAGAGCCACACACCCTTGTATGTTCAAATCAGCGTACCATAGCAACCAAACAGGCCAGTCGCCTCGGAACGCACCCTAGGATTACACCCGCA
>NZ_JBKGTW010000072.1:0-7186 GCF_046546535.1 Neisseria sp. WLZKY-1 | reverse complement strand
CTCAATCAGTTTGTTTTGTTTGTACTGACTCAGACGACTTTTTCTCATAAGGAAAATTCTAACTTAAACGGAATCTCCTGAGTTATCTAGGACAGCCCCAAAATTTTAACTGCTGTTTTCAAACTAAACATAATAATATACTCCTATCTTGTACATTTTTTAAGTTGTTGCAACATTGCTCGCCTATCAATTAACCTACCGCACCCCAAATTGGTCCAGCGACCTCTATACCCCTGATTAGAATGTAAATGTTCGTCAAATCCTCCAGGATAGTGAAACAAAATAGAAAAGATACAAGGCAGCAAGCCGCAGACAGTATGAGTAATACGGCAAGGCGCAGCAACGCCGTAGATTTTCGTGTTGGTTCACTATAGCGCATACGGCAAAGGCCGTCTGAAAGCGTTGCGCAACGCTTTCAGACGGCCTTTTTTCCGCGCTTTATTTGCCGATGCAAAAACGCGAGAAAATTACGCCGAGCAGGTCGTCGGCGGTGAATTCGCCGGTGATTTCGCTGCACGCGGCTTGTGCCAGGCGCAGGTGTTCGGCCATTAATTCAATCTGGTTGTTGCCGCACAGGGCGGCGTTGTCCAATTCGCTTTGCGCGGTTTCGAGGGCGTGGGTGTGGCGGCGGCGGGCGAGGAACAGGCCTTCGCTTTCGCCCTGCCAGCCGATTTGCTGCAACAGGGCTTGCTTGAGCAAATCCAAGCCCGCGCCGGTTTTGGCGGAAAGGGCAATCAGCGTGTCCGCGCCGCTCTCAAGCGTGAGGCCGTCTGAAAGACTCGGCGCGGTGCCTGCGAGGTCGATTTTGTTGTGGATTTCAATTTTTTTCAGATTCGGCGGCAGCGCGGCGAGGATGTCGCGCGTTTTTTGGTTCAAGCCTTCGGCCGGGTCGATGAGAATCAGGGCGACATCGGCTTCGGCAAGGGCTTTGCCGCTGCGCTCGATGCCGATTTTTTCTACGGTGTCGTCGGTGTCGCGCAGGCCGGCGGTGTCGGTGATGTGTACGGGGATGCCGTCGAGGGTGATCTGTTCGCGCACGGTGTCGCGCGTGGTGCCGGCGATGTCGGTAACGATGGCGATGTCGTCGCCCGCCAGCGCGTTGAGCAGGCTGGATTTGCCCACATTTGGCGCGCCCACCAATACGACATTCATGCCTTCGCGCAACACCGCGCCCTGCTGCGCCTGCGCCAATACGGTTTTCAGACGGCCTTGCAAACCGGCGAGCTTGCCGCGTGCGTCGGCAGCTTCGAGAAAGTCGATGTCTTCTTCGGGAAAGTCGAGTGTGGCTTCCACCAGCATCCGCAGCGTGATGAGGTCGTCCACCAGCGCGTGGATGTGTTGCGAAAACGCGCCTTTGAGCGAGCGCACGGCCATGCGGGCGGCCGATTGGCTGGACGCGTCGATGAGGTCGGCCACGCTTTCGGCCTGCGCCAAATCGAGTTTGTTGTTGAGAAAGGCGCGTTTGGTAAATTCGCCCGGCCCGGCCAACCGCGCGCCGAGTTCCAAGCAGCGCGAGAGCAGCATCTGCATGACAACCGGCCCGCCGTGGCCTTGCAGCTCAATCACGTCTTCGCCGGTGAAGCTGGCGGGCGCGGCGAAATAGAGCATCAGGCCGCTGTCGATGGCGCGGCCTTGGGCATCGAGAAAATCGGTGTAAAGGGCAAGGCGCGGTTTTGGCGTTTTGCCGCCGCTGATTTGCTGCGCCAAGGGCAGCAGGTGTTTGCCGGAAATGCGGATCACGCCCACGCCGCCGCGCCCGGGGGCAGTGGCGACGGCGGCGATGGTGGGGCTGGAAGGAGTTTGGGTCATGCGGGGCTTCCGTTTGGGGTTCAGACGGCCTGTTGCGGTATGAGGCCGTCTGAAGGCGGGGACGGCCTTACTGTCGGTTGCGGAGGCCGTCTGAAAGGCGGCCTCCGCTGACGTTGTCGGGAGATTTTCCGACTGTCTTTGGCGTTTTAAAAACCGGCAGTCAGCGGCCTCCGAGACAGGCGAGGAGTTCGCGGCGCAGGGCGGGCGGAGTGTCGCTCTGTGCCAGACGGCCTTCGACGGCACGGGTCAGTCCGGCGTCGGCAAGGCCGTGTTTACGGCAGGCCGCCGCTGCGGCTTTGGCGGCGGCAGGGGCGGCGCGGGCGACGGTTTCGACAAGAAAGCGGACGTTGCGCGGATTGGCGGGAAAGTCGGCGGCGGCATCGGCCAGGGCGCGGACGACGGCGGGGCGGTCGGCGAAAAAACAGGGGGCAAGGTGCGGCTCGATAAGGGCAAACTCTTCTTCGCCGAAGGTGCCGCTGCGGCAGCGTTCGGCCAGGGCGGCAACGGCGGCGGCGCGGACGGCTGGGGTTTCGCCGCGCCGCAGCAGGCGGCACAGCAGGGCGGCAGCCTGCTGCCTTTCGTCCCGTCCGTCGGTCTGCAGGCCGCCGAGTATCAGGGCGGCGGCGGCGCGGACGCGGGCTGACGGGGCGGCGGCCAGTGCTTTGAGGCCGTCTGAAACGGCGGCATAGGGCTGCTGCCGCAGGGCGTGCGCGGCAGCGGTGCGGCGGGCGGCGGTGTTGCGCGGTTCGCCGATTTGCGCGAACAGGGCGGCGGTGTCCAGGTTGGTTTTGTGTTTTCCCATTTTCTATACCCGTTATGTTGTTTTTGCTTTGGTGTTTTTGTCTGACAGGCTTTCAGACGGCCTTCCGGCGGCATCCGAAAGCCTCTTTTGCCGCCCGCAGGCGGCTTGGCTTTTGTGTTTCTACCAGCCGACGCTGAGGCCGTATTCGCCGAGCAGCTGCTGCAGTTGTTCGAACAGGGCGGCATCCGCGTTGAGACGCCATCGGCGGGCAAGGTCGAGTTCGCCGAGAGCGCCGTCGTTGCGGTAGCGCACGTGCAGGGGGATGCCGTCGCGGCCGCTGCTGCGCCGTGCGGCGAGCAGTTCGAGCAGGGCGGCGGTGTCGCTGTCGGGGCCCGCGGTAAGGGTGAGGCTGCGGGCGAATTTTTCCCGCGCCTGCGGCAGGGTCATGATGCTGTTGGCTCTGACGCGCAATTCGCCGCCGTTGTAGTCGCTGCGGCTGACGCGGCATTCGGCAATCAAAACCTGATCGGTTTTGAGGCGGTCGCGCGCTTCTTCCAGCAGCTCGCCGGACACGCTCACTTCGGCCGTGCCGCTGCGGTCTTCGAGCCGGACGACGGTGAATTTGCCGCTCTTGCCCATGATGGTGCGCACTCCGGTAACGAAGCCGGCCACGCGCACGCTGTCCTGCGGTTTCAGACGGCTCAGGCGGACGGGGGCGAATTGGCGGATTTCTTTTTCATAAGGGCCGAAGGGGTGGCCGGAGAGGTAGAAGCCGATGACGGTTTTTTCTTCGGCCAGTTTTTCCGATTCGCTCCATGCGGGCGCGTCGGCAAGCTGCACCGGCTCGATGGCGTCTTCCATCATGTCAAACAGGCCGCCCTGGTTGGCGTTAGCGGCTTTTTGTTCGGCGTTGTCCATCGCCAAGTCGATGTTGGCGATGAGTTTGGCGCGGTTGGGTTCGATGTTGTCAAACGCGCCGCCGCGTATCAGGGCTTCGAGGGTGCGACGGTTCATGTGTTCTTTGCCGACGCGCTCGCAGAAGTCCAAGAGGCCGGTAAACTTGCCGCCGCTTTGCCGCGCGGCGATGATGGATTCGACGGCTGCTTCGCCCGTGCCTTTAATCGCGCCGAGTGCGTAGCGGATTTTCATGTTCGGATACGGCGTGAAACGGTAGTCGGATTCGTTGATGTCGGGCGGCAGGAACTCGATGCCGTTGGCGCGGCAGTCGTCGTAGAAATGTTTGAGCTGGTCGGTGTTGTCGAGTTCGGACGACATGGTGGCGGCCATGAACTCGGCGGGGTAATGGGCTTTGAGCCAGGCCGTCTGATAGGAAATCAGGGCGTAGGCGGCGGCGTGGGATTTGTTGAAACCGTAGCCGGCGAATTTTTCCATGTAGTTGAAAATTTCGTCGGATTTGGCGCGCGAGATGCCCTGTTTGGCCGCGCCTTCGGCGAAGATTTCGCGGTGTTTCACCATTTCTTCGGGCTTTTTCTTACCCATCGCGCGGCGCAGCAAATCCGCGCCGCCGAGCGAGTAGCCGCCGATAATCTGCGCCGCCTGCATCACTTGTTCCTGATACACCATGATGCCGTAGGTCGGCTCGAGAATCGATGCCAGCAGCGGATGGATGTATTCGAATTTTTCGCCTTTCATGCGGGCGACGAAATCGGGAATGTTGTCCATCGGGCCGGGACGGTAGAGCGATACGAAGGCGATGAGTTCTTCAAACTTGGTGGTGTGCGCCGTTTTCAGCATTTTTTTCATGCCGGAGGATTCAAACTGGAATACGGCGGTGGTGTTCGCGTCGCGGAAAATTTTGTAGGCGAGTTGGTCGTCGAGCGGGATTTTGCCGACATCGACAATATCGCTGGTGGTGGCTTTGATGTTGTCCTGCGCCATTTCGATGATGGTCAGGTTGCGCAGACCCAAAAAGTCGAACTTCACCAAACCCACGTCTTCCACGTCGCCCTTGTCGTACATGGATACGGGCGAGGCGGATTCGTCCGCCTGATACACGGGGCTGTAATCGGAAATCTTACCCGGCGCAATCAACACGCCGCCCGCGTGCATACCCAGACCGCGCGTCAAATCTTCCAGCTTTTTCGCCAGCGTAATCAGTTCGTCCGCTTCTTCCGCTTCAATCAATTCCTGAATCTGCGGCTCCGCCTTCATGGCATCGTCCAAACCCAGAGGTTTGTTGGCTTCCAGCGGAATCAGCTTAGACAGTTTGTCGCACAGAGTAAACGGCAGCTCCAGCACGCGCCCCACATCGCGGATCACCGCTTTGGACGACATCGTGCCAAAAGTAACAATCTGGCTCACCGCTTCCGCGCCGTATTTTTCGCGCACATATTCAATCACGCGCCCGCGGTTTGCCTGACAGAAGTCCACGTCGAAGTCGGGCATGGAAACGCGTTCGGGGTTTAGGAAACGTTCGAACAGCAGCGCGTATTTCAGCGGGTCGAGGTCGGTAATCTTCAGCGAATACGCCACCAGCGAACCCGCGCCCGAACCGCGCCCCGGCCCCACCGGACAGCCGTGCGTTTTTGCCCAGTTGATAAAGTCTTGTACGATAAGAAAATAGCCGGGGAATTTCATCTGGATGATGATGTTCAACTCAAAATCCAGCCGCTCCTGATATTCCGGCATTTTCGCCGCCCGTTCCGCCTCGTCGGGATAAAGCTGAACCATGCGTTCCTGCAAGCCCTCGTTGGATAGTTTCACCAGATAATCATCCAGCGACAGACCGTCGGGCGTCGGGAACAGGGGCAGGAAGTTTTTGCCCAGCGTGATATGGATATTGCAACGTTTGGCAATTTCCACCGTGTTTTCCAAGGCTTCGGGCAAGTCGGCGAAACGTTCCAGCATCGTTTCCGGCGGAATGAAAAACTGGCTCGGCGTAAAATCGCGCGGACGTTTTTTATCGCTGAGCACCCAGCCGCCGGCGATGCACACGCGCGCCTCGTGCGCGTTAAAGTCGCCCTCGTTCATAAACTGCGCCGGATGCGTCGCCACCACCGGCAGCCCCAATTCCTCGGCCAGCTTCACGCTGCCCGATACCGACGCTTCCCATTCCGGCCGCTCGGGCAGGCGTTGCAATTCCAAATAAAACGCGTTCGGAAACCAAGCCGCGTATTTCAAGGCCGCCGCACGCGCCGCGTCTTCATGCCCGTTCATCAGGTTCGCGCCCACTTCGCCCAAATGCGCGCCCGAAAGGCAGATCAGGCCGCTGTTGTCGCCCTCGGAGAGCCATTCGGGGTTTAGCTCGGCATGGTGCAGATTGCGGTCTTTGCCGACATAGGCGGCGGTTAAAAGCTCGCTCAAACGCAGATAACCGGCCTCGTTGCGGATAATCAGCATCGCGCGGAAAGGCTTGTCGGGCGACTCGGGATTGCCGATCCACACGTCCGCCGCGCCAATCGGCTTGATGCCCGCGCTGCGGCAGGCTTTGTAGAATTTCACCAGGCCAAACTCGTTCATCAAATCGCTGATACCCAGCGCAGGCAGGCCGTATTCCTGCGCTTTTTTGACTACTTCTTTGATGCGCACCATGCCGTCGGTAATCGAAAACTCGGTATGCAGGCGCAGGGGGATGTAGGCGGGGTCGGTCATGATGGAAATCCGGCGGAGAAACGAAAGCGCACATTATATAACAGGCCGTCTGAAAGGCTTTCAGACGGCCTATGGGTTTTAGTTTTTAAACCTTAGCCTGCCACAGCTTTGTAAATCATCGTACACATAATCAGCCCTACGGTAACAACCAATACTTTTTTAATAATTTCGCCGTTGCTGTTAATCGCGTGCAGGCTGCCGAAATGGTTGCCCACCAGATTGGCGGCAATCATCGGAATGCCGATGAGAAATGCCATTTTCCCCGCCAGCACAAAGGCAATAAATGCGCCGATGTTGGAAGCAAAATTGAAGATTTTGGAAGTGGCTGAGGCTTGCAGCAAGGTCAGGCGGTTGATCAGGAATAGGGCGATAATGAAAATACTGCCCGTACCCGGCCCGAAAAAGCCGTCGTAAAAACCGACGGTCAGACAGGTTAGGAATACGGCCAATGCCGATTTTTTGATTTCGCCGCGCTGTGTGTCGTCAGACTTGGCAATCAGCCTGCCTTTAAACAGCGTGGCTGCCAAGCCGACGGGCAGAAAAGCCAGAATAATGTAGCTGATGGCATGGGGGGGCAGCAGCAGGATGACTTTCGCGCCGATATACGCCCCTGCCAGAGCAGAAACAATGCCGACAGGGACGATTTTCCAAATAATCGAATCGCTTTTCATAAAGTTTTTAATTGCCGCTACCGTGCCGATGGTGCTCACGAGTTTTTCCTGCGCCAGCGCGGTTTGCGGCGGCAGCCCGACCATGAGAAACGCGGGAATCAGAATCAGCCCCGCCCCGCCCGCCACCGCGTCGATATAGCCGGCGACCAGCGAAGCCAGTACCAGCAGCGCAAGCCCGATGTAGAAGTATTCGGCAATGATGCTGCCGTCAAGAAAAATGGTATCCATGTATGTATTTAATATAAATTAGGGGCTGTCCTAGATAACTCAGGAGATTCCGTTTAAGTTAGAATTTTCCTTATGAGAAAAAGTCGTCTGAGTCAGTACAAACAAAACAAACTGATTGAGCTAT
>NZ_JBKGTW010000071.1:0-7266 GCF_046546535.1 Neisseria sp. WLZKY-1 | reverse complement strand
AGATTGCGATGCGTTGTGAAAAGACGGATGAATCTTTTGCTGCCAACATTTATCTGGCTGCTACGGTTTTAAGGCTGGCTTGAATGTCAACAGACCCTAGGGTTTTTTGTGGCATTAAGCTTCCCATTTCCTAACTTCTCCGCATAAGCAAAAATTTCCTTGCGTAATTGCGCATCACTGATTTTACTGCTGTCAAACACCCGAGTGGTGTTAACTTTGTTTGCACTGTTCGCCATTTCTTTAATATCCATATTTCCAAGCTTCAGGCTGCTGTTGGGGCTGTTGAATATATTTGCGATACTTACTTTGCTTTCGATTGTCGCATACTGTCTGAAATTGGAAGACCAGCTTGAGGTTTGGCTGTTGCTGATGTTGTCCGATACCCGGCTTTTTGTTAAATAATTATCCAACATCTTTACATTAGGCTTTTTCTTAATTGTGGAAAGTATAAAACCTACGGCCGCTTCTTTGGCGGCGGCATCGCCCTCAGCAGCATTCTTTAGAGTATGCGCCATTTTTACATAGGTTTGCGGATTTACGGCAGAAATCATTGTTTTAGCAGCAGCCATGTTTTTCGGTGCCAAAGTCTGTTTAGCCATGGCGCAGTATCCAGGGGTAAAGCCGAGGCAATACACCACATAATTAAGCGTATCAATGCCGTAATCTACTCCTCCAACAACACCGTCTGCTCCTGCAGCTGCCAAATCAACCACTGCATTGCGGACAATATCAAGATTATTCTTAGCTTCTTCTTCGGTTCTAAACTTCTTGCGATAAGCTTCTATCTCTTCCCTAGCTACATCACCTAATAAAGTATTATTCTCCACTGCTATCTGTGCCGCATTCGCCGCAGCATTCACATCCCTGCCTGCAACGGCAGCCGCAGTGCCGGCAATCAGTTTTGAATAGGCAGTTATCTTCGCTTTAGCTTTTTCGATTTCGGCCGCACTCATACGACTGAAATCAGTATTCTTAACCAAGGCCTCACCAACAATCTCACCCACCGCAGCTCCAATCGCACCATCCTGACACTTACCCTTATTCGCCGCCGCAGCCGCACAGCCCGCTACGGCATGGGCAATCTTGTGGGCTATGTAATGATGATCCAACTGTTTGATTTTACTTGCTGCCTCTCCATGTGCAGTACTCACCAAAGCCGCAAGGATATTCGCTTCCAGATTGTCTTTCAGGCTGCCGCCGTTGACAGCGGTATTAATCAGCGCGGCACTGCCTGCATTGGCCAGGTTGACGGTTAGGTTGTTGACCCACTGCTTATCGCTGACATTGTTCAGTGCCGAAGCGCCGATTTTGTCGGCTACGCCTGCAGTAGCGGCGGCAACCACCAGATTTTTCACCATGCTGCTTCTGCCCAGCTCTTTCAGGGTTTTGCCGACATCGCCTTTGTTGTTGATGAGCGATACGGAAGCCTGGCTGGCCAAAGAGGCGAATGCTGCATCGGTTGCTGCGGCGGTCGCGCCGTTTAATCCCAATGCAGCTCCGGTTCCTGCGCCTGAGGTGACCACGGTAACGGCCAGTGCGATAATCGCCGCACCTGCTCCGGTTAAACCTTCCTGTTTGTAGTCCCATTTATCGTAAGCAAGCTGCACCTGATTCCAGTTGACGTTTTTTGCCAGGGGTATACCTCTGCACGCACGCGTCTGAGCAGTACATAGGGAATCTGAATATTTACTTTTAGAACAAATGCCGTCTGAAAATTGGATTTTTCAGACGGCATTGCGTTACTAAAAAGCAGGGGAAGTTTAAACCGCATGAGTAATATTTGCTTCTCTACGGTTTGCTAATTACATCTGTTTTCTGAATCTTCCAACCACATTTTAGTCGTATTAGGCAAAGTATGATTTCTTGAAAAATCATTTTTATCAATTATCTCCAGAGAGTTATTTTTTATATTAATTTTCCCATATGAAATTTCTTTTTTAGAATAACAAGACTGTGAAGCAATATTTTCACCTTCAATATACGAAAAATAAACATAATTTCCTTCTTGATAAAAATTGATTACCAATCCAAATAACAACTTACCTTTCTTTTTACCATCCTCTTCAATTTTTTGTACTAAAATATAATCAGCAGGCCACCCTTTATCACGTACATATTCAAATTGATAGCTTCCAAAGTCTTCAACATCCGAATTTAAATAACTAAAAAATAAATAAACACATAGTAGTAAAACTGATATGAAAAATAAATTTTTTAATCTAATTAACCACATTTACATTACCTTTAAATTTAATTTCAAAAGGAGTTCCTTGCCCAGGACTACCAATAACAGTTTCCACATTCCTATAAAGAGTTTTAGCATTATTTTTTACTCCCCCGTTAAATTTGTGCATTTCAAAATCATATTTCTCAGTAGCCAACCGATACTTTCCATCTTTTCCTTTGATTACTGATACATTGCCATGAACAGCCCAACGAGAAACATCTGAATATGGTATTCTTCCAGAAGTAAAAACTTCCTGTTTATTGGCAGGATTCGTTTTCCATTGTGCATTTTTATCTACATATACATTCCATCCGTCAGAATTAACTTCAATCAATAATTTTGGATTGTTATTTAATTTATAAATATAGTCAGCTAAATCTTTCGTTAAAGTAATTCTTCCTTGGCTAAGCTGTTTTGAAATTTCTCCAATATCAGTGCCGTAGCGTTTTTTAATTTCTTCTTGTCTCCGTTCATCAGGAGTTAAACCATCCAAACGATTCAAAGAATTATTCTCCACCGCTATCTGTGCCGCATTCGCCGCAGCATTCACATCCCTGCCTGCAACGGCAGCCGCAGTGCCGGCAATCAGTTTTGAATAGGCAGTTATCTTCGCTTTAGCTTTTTCGATTTCGGCCGCACTCATACGACTGAAATCAGTATTCTTAACCAAGGCCTCACCAACAATCTCACCCACCGCAGCTCCAATCGCACCATCCTGACACTTACCCTTATTCGCCGCCGCAGCCGCACAGCCCGCTACGGCATGGGCAATCTTGTGGGCTATGTAATGATGATCCAACTGTTTGATTTTACTTGCTGCCTCTCCATGTGCAGTACTCACCAAAGCCGCAAGGATATTCGCTTCCAGATTGTCTTTCAGGCTGCCGCCGTTGACAGCGGTATTAATCAGCGCGGCACTGCCTGCATTGGCCAGGTTGACGGTTAGGTTGTTGACCCACTGCTTATCGCTGATATTGTTCAGTGCCGAAGCGCCGATTTTGTCGGCTACGCCTGCGGTAGCGGCGGCAACCACCAGATTTTTCACCGTGCGGCTTCTGCCCAGCTCTTTCAGGGTGTTACCGATATTGCCTTTGTTGTTGATCAGGGAAATGGAAGCCTGGCTCACCAATGCGGTAAAGGCAGCATCGGCCACGGCTGCCGATGCGGTACCCTGTGCCGCTCCGATAAGGCCTGCGCCTACTCCTCCGGTTACCGCCGCTACTGCCAGGGCGATAATTGCGGCTCCGGCTCCGGTTAGGCCTTCCTGTTTATAGTCCCATTTGTCGTAAGCGAGCTGTACTTGGTTCCAGTTCACGTCCTTGACCGTCTGAAGCTGTTTCAGATAGGCATATTCGGGCTGTTTGGCCAGCTTTTCGATTTCGGTTTTGAGGTTGCCTTTGGGGATGTCGGCGATATAGCCGCCGGGAGCGGTCAGCTTAGGCAGTGCCGGCCCTTCAAAGCTCGGTAGCTTCAGCGTTTCAACCGTGCTGCCGCTTCCGGCCTGCTTTTGCCATACGGTCGAGTTGGATTCCAGCTTTTCTTCGGTTTGGATGCGGTTAACGATGCCTTTTAGGATAATTTTCGCATCGGCTCGGGCTTTTTCACCCACCCCTGCCTGTATGTCGGCTCCGGAAAGGGTGGTTTTGAATTCGGTGCCTTCGAGTACGGTATCCCAGCCGGAACGGGTTTTGGCTGTTTGGGCGATAACGCGTACGGGCAGTTTGGTTTCGTTCAGCTCGTTTTTGCTGTAATTGCTTTTACCCACTTTGATGCCGATGAAACGGGTACTTTTCTGAACATTCAATTGGTGTTGGTGAATGCCTTCGGCTGCCAGCAGTTGCATTGAGGCCGTCTGAAAAACGGATATTCAGACAGCCTATTGCTACTTTAAATAATATTTGGGTTTAAAATATCATCGTATTTCCCAAATTCGGGGAACAGAAAATCAATTATTTAAATTTTTCATCCTCATAATATGGGTGATCAAAAAGCTCTCCTTCCCACATATTTATTTCTTCTATGCCTTTATCTTTCATAAACTCATGATAATCATAAAAATCTTTTCCATATTGTCCGTAAAAAATTTTCATATCCCCAAGCCACATAGCATAACATTCATCGCATAAAATGACCTCCCCAGAGAAATATTTAGGCTTTGCATGATAAAGGTAGCCTTGCTCACATCTTGGGCAAATTTTAATTTCTTTATCCATAAGAGATTCCTTTCTTAATTATTTCTGAGGATATGCAGAAATGATTTTATTTGTTCCTTTTTGCACAACAATCCGCACTTTTGTTTCTCCTTTTGTTCCAATAGGTTTCTTCATATCTACAAGATATACGGATGAATCATTTGGCAAAGGATTTCCTTTCATTCTCCAAGCTTCATCAACCAAAGGCAAAACTTCTTTACGGGACACATTAAAAACAGAATGAACAGGTTTGTTTGGATTTGGAATTGTATGGGCTAAAACATGTTTAATCCTATTACCATGCTTAGCATCTAACCCATAATCTAACCCCGCCGGTGTTGTCCAAACCTTATTAACCTTATCATAAGTAAGCTTGATTCCGGTCTGCTTCTGAATTTCCTGTATGGCTTTAGCCGTATCAACTGCTTCGTCTCCCGTCTTCAGAACATAAGCCCCGCCTCGGCTGATTTTAGTCGCACCTGCCGGAACAAAGGGAACGGCAGCTGCGGCGGCATCCACACCAAAATCAATCGCCGCTTCTCGAGCCATCTGCTTATCGCCAATAGATTTGGCGTAAATCCATTTACCGCCGTCCCATACGAGGTTGCCGATATCCCAAATAATATCTAATGCATTATTTTTAACAGCTGTTTCGGAAGCATTTGCCGCCACATCAACATTGCCTCCTGTAACACCTACAGTCGCTCCGGCTACCAATTTTGCATACGCAGTAATATTCGCTTTAGCTTTTTCAATTTCAGAAGCAGTCATACCGCTGAAATCGGTATTCTTAACCAAAGCCTCCCCGACAATCTCCCCCACGACCGCACCAATCGCGCCGTCCTGACACTTGCCCTTATTCGCAGCCGCTGCCGCACAGCCCGCTACGGCATGGGCAATCTTATGGGCAATGTAGTGCTGATCCAATTGTTTGATTTTACTTGCTGCCTCTCCATGCGCAGTATTCACCAAAGCCGCAAGGATATTCGCTTCCAGATTGTCTTTCAGGCTGCCGCCGTTGACAGCGGTATTAATCAACGCGGCACTGCCCGCATTGGACAGGTTGACGGTCAGGTTGTTGACCCACTGCTTATCGCTGACATTGTTCAGTGCCGAAGCGCCGATTTTGTCGGCTACGCCTGCGGTAGCGGCGGCAACCACCAGATTTTTCACCGTGCTGCTTCTGCCCAGCTCTTTCAGGGTTTTGCCGACATCGCCTTTGTTGTTGATGAGCGATACGGAAGCCTGGCTGGCCAAGGAGGCGAATGCTGCATCGGTTGCTGCGGCGGCCGCACCGTTTAATCCCAATGCAGCTCCGGTTCCTGCGCCTGAGGTGACCACGGTAACGGCCAGTGCGATAATCGCCGCACCTGCTCCGGTTAAGCCTTCCTGTTTGTAGTCCCATTTATCGTAAGCGAGCTGCACCTGATTCCAGTTGACGTTTTTCGCAACTTGAAGCTGTTTTAAATAAGCATACTCGGGCTGTTTGGCGAGTTTTTCGATTTCAGTTTTCAGATTGCCTTTGGGAATATCGACAATGTAGCCGCCGGGTGCGGTCAGCTTGGGCAGCTCAGCTCCCTCAAAACTCGGCAACTTCAGCGTTTCAACCGTGCTGCCTCGGCCGGCCTGCTTTTGCCAAACGGTTGAGTTGGATTCCAACTTTTCTTCGGTTTGGATGCGGTTAATGATGCCTTTGAGGATAATCTTCGCATCGGCACGGGCTTTTTCGCCCACGCCTGCCTGTATGTCGGCTCCGGCCAGGGTGGTTTTGAATTCGGTTCCCTCGAGTATGGTATCCCAGCCTGAACGGGTTTTGGCTGTTTGGGCGATAACGCGTACGGGCAGTTTGGTTTCGTTCAGCTCGTTTTTGCTGTAATTGCTTTTCCCTGCTTTGATGCCGATGAAACGGGTGCTTTTTTGAACATCCAATTGGTGTTGGTGAATGTCTTCGGCTGCCGGCAGTTGCATTGAGGCCGTCCGAAAAATGGATATTCAGACGGCCTATTTCTCTTTAAATGATATTTGGATTTAAAATATCATCATATTTCCCAAATTCGGGAAACAGTATGATTTTATCTTTTTGTGAATAATGTTCTTTTTTTTCATACCTTTGATTAGTTGTGAAGTCTTCTTTCAAAACATAGCATTCATCATTTTCGGCATTAAAAAAGTAAGCCGTGCCTTCAGCCATTTCATGAGAATCCAAACTCATATATTCCCGCCAAACTGCCATAGAAAGGTAATATCTTTCTGAATCGGGATATTTCTGAAACTGGTGGGTAAGATAGCCTCGTCCCCAGTTGTCAAAAAAATTTACTGAGAAAAAATCGTTACTCTCGTTTAGTGTAATGACATAGGTAGGCTTTTCAATGAAAGATCCAATGATTACCGCATATAACATTTTTTTGTCATGCAGTTTTTTTGCTTCTTCTTGAGTAAGAGGACCGTAGGCTCCTTGGTCTTCTCCCCATAACCATTCTCGACAATAAAAAATTCGAAATGAGTGTGTATTCATTTGTATACCCTTCCTGTGTGATCTCTAATTGTAACTTTATGCTCTCGTGCAGCATCTAATATAGATTTAGGGACTGGATTAATTTGGGGAGGAACTTCTAAAATAAGCCTTCCTTCAAGTTTTGTTCCTCGAAGTGCTGTAGGCGTGCTTGGCATATTCAGAATGCTAGTTCCTGAACTATACTTATTTGTTGCCTCACGAATATACCCAATGGCAGTACTTTCCTTAAGGGGCTGTCCTAGATAACTAGGATAAATTATCTATTACCAATTGTTTCAAAATGGAAATTTGAACTTTTATTTCACTGTTGTTAAAACGCCATTCGCACTCCT
>NZ_JBKGTW010000070.1:0-7567 GCF_046546535.1 Neisseria sp. WLZKY-1 | reverse complement strand
GCTCAATCAGTTTGTTTTGTTTGTACTGACTCAGACGACTTTTTCTCATAAGGAAAATTCTAACTTAAACGGAATCTCCTGAGTTATCTAGGACAGCCCCAAACTTTTTCAAAGCCGAGCTCTCTTTTAGATAAAACGTCGTCTGAACGAATTCAGGCGGCGTTTTTGTTTTCAGGCTGCCTTGCCGCGTTCTTTGTGTCCATCGCCCCACGCCTTCAAGGCGAGCAGCACCGGTGCAAGCGTTTGCCCGTAGGCGCTCAAGCGGTATTCGACGCGCGGCGGCACTTCGGCGTAAACAGTGCGTTCGATGATGCCGTCGGCTTCCAGCGCGCGCAGTTGTGCGGTCAGCGTGCGCTGCGACACGGCGGGCAGAATGCGGCGGATTTCGTTGAAGCGCAGCACGCCGTCGCTATGCAGGCGGTAGAGAATCGTGCCTTTCCACTTGCCGCCGATAACGGCGAGCGCGGCTTCCACCGAGCAGCCTTCGGCGCAGTCGAATGCGCGGTGTGCGGTTTTGCCCATGATTGTTCCTTGTGTGATGGTTGGATGCCGTCTGAAACGGCTTTCAGGTTGCCTTACAGCTTGTAAAACACTTTCATCGCCGCCCACAGGATTTCAGGCTGCTCTTTTATCACTTCGTGCGCGGCAAACGGCACGTTCATCAGGTGCGCTTCAGGTAGGACTTGGCGCAAGCTGTTCAGGGCTTCGGCGGAGAGCAGGAAATCGTCTTCGCCGCGCACCGCCAGCACGGGGGCTTTGATGTTGGCGCTGTTTTCATTCGGGAATCCCGCCGCCGTGTCGTCCGTCCACAGGCGGCGCAGGTCGGCAACCAGCGCGTCCAAATCGGGGCGGGGGTTGTGTTTTTGGTAGGCGGCAACCTGTTCGGACATCTGCCCGCGCACGTCGGCAACGGTGAGGCTTGCCATCATTTCGCGCGGGGTGTCGCGGCTATGCCATTGCGCGCCGACGGTCAGCACGGATTGCACGCGGGCATCGGCGGCAGCGATACGGTAGGCGGTTACGCCGCCGTCGCTGAATCCGAACAGGTGAAACTGGCGCAGCCCGACGGCTTCAATAATCTGCCGCGCGTCGTCTGCGGTTTGGGCGTAAGTCAGCGGCACGTCGCCACGCGTGGAGCGTCCATGTCCGCGCGTGTCAATGGCAAGGATGCGGAAATGCGCTTGCAAGCGGGGCAGCAGCGGGGCGAAATCTGCCACCGACCCCAGTCCGCCATGCAACAGGACAATGGCGGGCGCGTCGGCTTTGCCGCCGAGTTGGTAGGACAGTTCGGCGTTTTGGTAATGCAGGGTTGCGGTCATGGGTTTGCTTCTGTTTGGATTGAAATGGGATGTTGTGCCGCTGCGTTTCGGTGCGGCAAGGATGGGGGCGCCAATGCGGATAAAGTGGCAGCGGCGGTAATTTTGAGCAGGGTGCGGCGGGTGGGCATGATTGTTCCTTTGCAGTATCCAATAAGTAACCTGCTGAAAAATAAGTGCGTTCTTAACAGATTTGCGCCCGCATCTTAAGATGCCCGCCCTTTTTACACAACCGGACAAACCACATGAAAGCCATCGGATTCAACCGCCCGCTGCCTGCCAGCGATGAAAACTGCCTGCTCAACATCGAACTGCCCACGCCGGAACTGCGTGAACGCGATTTATTGGTCGAAGTGCGTGCCGTGTCGGTCAATCCCGCCGACGTCAAAGTCCGCGCCGCGCATACGCCTGCCGCAGGGCAGTACCGTATTTTGGGCTGGGATGCGGCGGGCGTGGTCAAAGCCGTCGGTGGCGGTGTGCAGCATTTTCAGGTCGGCGACGAAGTCTATTACGCCGGCGTGATTAACCGCCCCGGCTCGTATGCCCAGTTGCAGGCGGTGGACGAGCGCATCGTCGCCCGCAAACCGCGCACGCTCGATTTTGCCGAAGCAGCCGCATTGCCGCTGACCGCGCTCACCGCGTGGGAAACGCTGTTTGACCGTCTCGACGTGAACAAACCCGTCGCCGGTGGCAGTCGCGCCTTGCTGCTGGTGGGCGGTGCGGGCGGCGTCGGCTCGATTACCGTGCAGTTGTTGAAAACGCTCACCGACATCCAAACCATCGCCACCGCCTCGCGTCCAGAAAGCGAAGCATGGCTGCGCCGCCTCGGCGCGGATTACATCATCAACCACCGCCACAGCCTGCCCGAACAAGTCGCCACACTCGGCATCGGCGCGCCATCGTGGGCATTTTCCACCAACCACAGCGCACACTACCTGCCGCAACTGGCGGAACTGCTCGCGCCGCAAGGCCGCATCGCACTGATTGACGACCCGGACGTTCTCGACGCCAACCCGTTGAAAGGCAAAAGCATCTCGCTGCACTGGGAATTCATGTTCACCCGCCCGCTGCGCGAGACCGCCGACATCGCGCGCCAAGGCGAAATCCTCGCCAAAGTCGCGCAACTGGCAGACGAAGGCCGTCTGAAAACCACCGCCACGCGTATCATCAACGGCATCAACGCCGCCAACCTGCGCCAAGCGCATCAGCTGGTGGAGCGCGGCGACATGATTGGCAAGGTGGTGCTGGCGGGGTGGTGAGTTGGCTTGGGGGGATTAAGGCAGCCTGAAAACCAAGTCCGATTCATTGTAAAAAGGCAGCCTGAAAAGCGTGTTTCAGCTTTTCAGGCTGCTTTTGTTTCGTGCTTATTTGATATTCAACGGAATGCGGTACAAGCGCGTGGCGTCGGTTTCGCCGTTGGGCAGGCGTTTGGGCACGATGGTGTGGTTGTCTGTGGAATCGATGCCGAAATCGTCATCGTTGATAATCCACAGCGTTTTGCCGCCGTCGGCAACCCACATGCCTTCAAATTTAGACGACTGAAAATCCACGTCTTTTTTCACGTCGCTTACCAGCGTTTTGCTTACGGGCTTGATGCCGGCGGCGGCGAGTTCTTCCCAAGTGTTTTCTTCGATGGCTTTGCCGTTTACTTTCAAGCCGTTTTCGCTGTCGGCGGGATCGGAAACGTCGGTGGCGCCGCGCAGGTCAATCAGGTAAACGTGTTTCACGTCTTTGCCGTTGTGTTCGTCCACCAAGAAGCGGTGCTCGTCAATGGCGCGGATTTCGGAGTTTTTCCAATAGTTGCCGCCTTGGCGGTACAGGTATTGCTTGGTTTTGCCTGTTGCCAAATCAAACGACAAGATGCGCGTTACCGATTCGTTTTTTACTTCGGCTTTGCCGGGGTTGTGCAGGGTCGATTGCATGATGCCGACCAATACGCGGTTGCTCGGCGTGGTGGTCAAGCCTTCCATGCCGCGGTTGGGGCGCAGATGGCCGAGTACGGCGGGCAGGCGGCGGCCGTTGGTTTGCACGCCGCGCGGGCTCATGCGCTCGAGCTCGAAGCCGTTGCGGTCGAAGTGCACGATGTGCGGGCCGTATTCGTCGGACACCCAGAAAGTGCCGTCTTTCATTACCGCCAGCCCTTCGCTGTCGATGCCGGTGATGTCGCGCTGCAGGGGGCGTTTGTTTGCATCCACCACGGTTTCTTTGGATGTGCCGTAGCCTTTGGGGTTGGGCAGGCCGGTGAGCGGTTTGCCGTTGGCGTCTTTGAGCGGGATGTCGCGCAGTTTTTTAATCGTGCCGTTGGTTTGGATTTCAAAATGGCCAATGCTCGGCGTGAAGTCCGGCTGCAGGAAGATTTTGATGTTTTCGCCGCCGTCGGCATTGGGGCCGCGGTCGGTTAAGCCGTAGAAGCGGTTGGGGTTTTGCGGGTCGGCATCAATGGACGAGCCGTAGCCTTTATAAAACGGCACGCCCTGCACTTCGCCCAGTTTTTCCACGGGCATGGGGATGGTTTCGGCAAGGACGGGATGGGTGGCGAATAGGCCGATAAGGGCGGCAAGAAGGGTTGGTTTCATAATTTCCATTTGTTAACTTAACTCAAGGTTTGTAAAAACCGAGATATTCTAATTTATTTCATGTTTAAGAGACAAAGGAAAAATTGCGCTCATGTGCTGCTGTTTTACCCCAATGGCAGCGCGATGTTCCAAGTTTTGCCGCGTGGATGCTTCAATCCGGCAGATGCTTGCACGGCCGGCGGGGAGTGTCGGATACGGGTATCCGGCCTACACGCCGAAAGGCCTTCTGAAAGCCTGCAAATCTGCTTTCAGACGGCCTTTCGCCTGTTCGCGGTATGGCAACGGCGATAAAAAGGCAGCCTGAAAGCCTATTTTAGCTTTCAGGCTGCCTTTATCGTGTGCGGATTACTCTGCTACGCCAACGGCTTTGAGCAATTCGTCTGCCGCCAAAATGCCCAGCGCGTTGCCCGCCAAGGGACTGTCGCCGGTGAGCAGAAGGCGGTCTTTGTGCACGCTGCCGTCGATGGAAATTTTGCTGTTTTTCACCACCATGCCCAGCTCTTCTAGGCGTTTGGCGAGCAACCACGGCAGTTTGCCCGGCATATAGCCGATGTCCAGATTCGCGCCTTCGTCCAAAGCGTCGGGGAACACGCACAGCTCGTAGCCTTTTAAACGGGAATTCGCTGTCGGCGCGGCCTACGGATGCGGCAGCCAGCGCGGCGGGGCCGTGGCACAGGGTGATGATAAATTTGTCGTTCGCCAACGCCCAATCCAGCAGGCGCTGCATGTAGCGGCTTTCAGGCAGCTTGTTGAACGCGCCGTGGCCGCCGGGAATCAGCACGGCGATGTAGGGGGAATCGGGCGCGGCTACTTCGTCCAAAATGTCGGCAAGGTGCGCGGGTTTGTCGAGCTTGGGCAGGTATTCGGCGTAGATTTCGGCGATGGCTTCGTCTTCGCCCAGCATCGCCCACATTTCAAATTTGGCGTGGTTGCCCGACAGGGTGGCGACGTCGATTTCAAAGCCTGCTTTGTGGATGTGCAGCATCGGCAGCAGGGTTTCCACGGGGTGGTTGCCGGTGGAGAAGAATTTGCCGTTTTGCATTTGCAGATAGCGCTCGTCGGTGGCGACCATCAGCACTTTGAATTTGCCGCCGGTGTAGGGCTGGGCGAATTTGGTGCTGGTGTAGTTGGTTTTGGGCGCGGTGTATTGGCTCAAAGAGTAGTCAGAGGGAAAAGGCGTTGTGCTCGGCGCGGTCGGCGACGGGCTGTTTGGACAATTCTGTCATGTTGTTTCCTTATTTGAGGTGGGTGAAAGCGGAGGGTTATAGGTAGAGTTAATTGTCTTGCCTAAATCGTTTGCTTATAAATATGAACAGGCCGTCTGAAAAGCTGTTTGGAGCTTTCAGACGGCCTTTTGTTGCATGAGAAATGGCGCAATCAGACGATGCGTGCCTGTAACAGGTCGTTCATATTCAGCGCGCCGACCAGGAGGCCGTTTTCGTCGACGGCGAGCAGGCCGGAGATGTTGTGGCGCTGCATTTCTTTCAGGGCTTCGGTGGCGAGTTTGTCGGGGTGGATACTTTTGGGTTCGGCGTGCATCACGTCGTTGACGGTGAGGCCGGTGAAAGATTCGCTTTTTTGGAACAGGCGGCGCAGGTCGCCGTCGGTGAACACGCCTTTCAGACGGCCTTCGCGGTCGGTGACGGCGAGCATGCCCAGTCCTTTTTCGCTCATGATGACCACGGCGTCTTTCAGCAGCGTGCCTTCGGTGACGGCGGGGGAGTGTTTGCCGCCGTGCATCAGGTCGGCCACGCGCAGCAGCAGGCGTTTGCCCAGGCGTCCGGCGGGGTGGCTGAGGGCGAAGTCTTCGCGGGTGAAGGAGCGGGCGCGCAGCAGGGTGACGGCCAGCGCGTCGCCCAAGGCCATCACGGCGGTGGTGCTGGATGTGGGGGCGAGGCCGAGCGGGCAGGCTTCCTGCGACACGGCCGCGGTGAGGTGGATGTCGGCGTGGCGCGCCATGGTGGATTCGGGGTGGGCGGTGATGCAGATGAGGCTGATGTTTTTGCGTTTGAGCGCGGGCAGGATGGCGGAGATTTCGTCGCTTTCGCCGGAATTGGAAATGGCCAGCACCACGTCGCCGTCGACAATCATGCCCAAGTCGCCGTGCGCGGCTTCGGCGGGGTGGACGAAGAAGGCGGGCGTGCCGGTGGAGGCGAGTGTGGCGGCGATTTTGTGGCCGACGTGGCCGGATTTGCCGATGCCGGTCACGACCAAGCGGCCGGTGCAGTTGAGGATGGTGTCGGCGGCTGCGGCGAAATTGGCGTCGAGGCCGTCTGAAATTTCGCGCAGGGCGGCGGCTTCGGTTTGTAAAACTTCCTGCGCCCAGCGGATGTATTGGGTAGTGTTTTCGGTTTGCATAAGTCTGTCTGTTTTATAGTGGGGACTGTGCGTGTTACGATTTATCCCCTGTCATTACATTTTGAGAACGAAAAAATGAGCATTTTAACGGACGTGAAAAACTTAGGCCAACAAATCTGGCTCGACAATCTGTCGCGCTCGCTGGTGCAAAGCGGGGAGCTGGCGCGGATGCTGGAAGAGGGCGTGTGCGGCGTTACCTCCAATCCCGCCATTTTCCAAAAGGCTTTTGCCGCCGACCCGCTGTATGCCGAAGACGTGGCGGCGCTGAAAACGCAGAACCTCACCGCCAAACAGCGTTACGAAACGCTGGCCGTGGCCGACGTGCGCGCCGCCTGCGACGTCTGCTTGAAAGAATACGAAGCAGACGGCGGTCGCAGCGGCTTCGTCAGCCTCGAAGTGTCGCCCGAACTGGCGCACGACGCGGCGGGCACGGCAGCCGAAGCGCGCCGCCTGTTCCGCGAAATCGGCCGTCCGAACGCGATGATCAAAATCCCCGCCACCGACGCGGGGCTGGCGGCCTTGGAAACGCTGGTTTCAGACGGCCTCAACATCAATCTGACCCTGCTGTTTTCCCGCCGCCAAACCGTCAAAGCCTACGAAGCCTATGTGCGCGGCATTCGCGCGCGGCTGGCGCGCGGCGAAGCGGTTGACGGCATCCGCGTGGTGGCCAGCTTCTTTATCTCGCGCATCGACAACGCGCTGGACGGCAATCTGCCCGCACACCTACGCGGCAAAACTGCGGTTGCGCTGGCCAAAGCGGCCTATGCCGACTGGCAGGACTTTTTCGGCAGCACGGAATTTGCCGTTTTGGCAGGGCAGGGCGCCAACCGTGTGCGGCTGCTATGGGCGTCCACCGGCGTGAAAAATCCCGCTTATCCGCCGACGCTGTATGTCGACAGCCTGATCGGTGAAGACACCGTCAACACCGTGCCCGAAGCCACTTTGCAGGCTTTTGTTGCAGGCGGCACCGCCCGCGCTGCGCTGGCGGAGGACGCAGACGCTGCCTTTGCCGTGTTGGCAGAAGTTGCCGGTTTGGGCATAGATGTGGAAGCGTTGGCCGAACGTTTGCAGCAAGACGGACTGGCGCAGTTTGAAACCGCTTTCGCCGAACTGCTGGCACCGCTGGCCTGATTCTGCCGCAAGCCGAAGGCCGTCTGAAAACCCGGTTTCAGGTTTTCAGACGGCCTTTCCGTCCTGCGCCGCCTTTATAGAGTGTGTTGACAATCAGCCTTGCGGCGGTATTTTTGGTAAAAATCCACGCCTGCCGCGTCAAAAATGCTCGCAAGATGTCCAATCTTGCTGCGCTTTTTTCCTTGC
>NZ_JBKGTW010000069.1:0-7811 GCF_046546535.1 Neisseria sp. WLZKY-1 | reverse complement strand
GCGGGTGTAATCCTAGGGTGCGTTCCGAGGCGACTGGCCTGTTTGGTTGCTATGGTACGCTGATTTGAACATACAAGGGTGTGTGGCTCTGCCACGCACGCGGATAAAACCAAAGGCAGCCTGAAACTCCGCAAACAGCCGTGCCCACCACAGACGTCATTCTCGCGCAGGCGGGAATGACGGGTGTAAATAGGTATGTATAAATGAAATTAACAAGTTATGTGGTAAAGCATGATACCGGCTTTGCCCCCAATCCGTATTACGGTTTTTTAACTTTGGCAACCTGCAAGCCGAAGATCAGGCAGAGTGCCAATATCGACGATATTCTTGTCGGCACCGGTTCTGCACGGGGTGTCGGCAATAATAAAATTATTTATGTCGGTGTTGTCTCTGAGGTGTTGAGCACGATAGATTATTCTATTGATCCGCGCTTTGAAGCAAAAAAACCAAGTAATCAAGACGAAAAGGCGAAAAGAGGCGACAACATTTATTACTGGCAGGATGGGCAATGGCAGCAGATTAAAAATATCTCGCATGGCAAAGGCGAAATATATGATGATTTGCAGCCCAATCGTATCTTGGTTTGCGAAAAATTTTGGTATCTCGGCAATCAGGCTAAGATGATTCCTGAAGAATTTTTAGAAATAGTAAAAATCGGCCCCGGCCATAAAAATACTATAGATGAAACTTTAATAAACGATTTTATGAAATGGATAGGACAGTTTCCTCGAGGAGTAATGGGAGAACCAAGCAGTTTAAGTTTCTGTAGCTCCGACAAGATTCCCGCCTGCGCGGGAATGACGGCAGTAGAAGCAACACCGTTTTCAGACGGCCTCAAAAGCAGCCTGAAATAACAGAGGCCGTCTGAAAGGCTACCTGAAAACCCGAAAGGCCGTCTGAAACCCCTTTACCCAACCCACCCACGCAACCCAAACCGAATTATTTTTACAAACCACAGGCAAACACTATGTTTTCAAACAACCTACTCAGCTTGGCAATCTGGGTGCCGATAGCGGCCGGTATTCTGGTCTTGGCGACCGGTTCCGACCGGCGGGCGCTGTTGGCGCGCATTCTTGCGCTGATTGGCGCGGCGGCCGGATTTTTGGTAACGCTGCCGCTGTTTACCCGTTTCGACCGTTTGAGCGGCGGCTTCCAGTTTCAGGAGTTCCACCAGTGGATTCCCACGCTCAATATCAACTACGCACTGGGGGTGGACGGTATTTCTGTGCTGTTTGTCATTCTCAACGCCTTTATCACGCTGATGGTGGTGCTGGCGGGCTGGGAAGTGATACAGAAGCGGCCGGCGCAGTATATGGCGGCGTTTCTAATTATGAGCGGCCTGATTAACGGCGCGTTTGCGGCGCAGGATGCCCTGCTGTTTTATGTGTTTTTCGAGGGTATGCTGATTCCGCTGTATCTGATTATCGGCGTGTGGGGCGGCCCGCGCCGCGTGTATGCGTCGGTGAAGCTGTTTCTCTATACGCTGATGGGTTCGCTCTTGATGCTGGTAGCGATGGTGTATCTGTCGTATCAGGCAGGCGGCAGCTTTGCGATTGCCGATTTCCAGAATCTGAAACAGATTCCGCTCGGCATCCAACAGATTTTGTTTGTCGCCTTTTTCCTGTCGTTTGCCGTGAAAGTGCCGATGTGGCCGGTGCACACCTGGCTGCCCGACGCGCACGTTGAAGCGCCGACCGGCGGCTCGATGGTGCTGGCGGCGATTACGCTGAAAGTGGGCGCATACGGCTTCCTGCGCTTTATCCTGCCGATTCTGCCCGACGCGTCGCGCTTTTTCGCACCGGCGATTGTGGTGTTGAGCCTGATTGCGGTGATTTACATCGGCATGGTGGCGCTGGTGCAGACCGACATGAAAAAACTGGTGGCCTATTCGTCCATCAGCCATATGGGTTTTGTTACGCTGGGCATGTTCCTGTTTCTCGACGGCCGTCTGAACGACTGGGCGCTCAAAGGTGCAATCATGCAGATGATTTCGCACGGCTTCGTTTCCGCCGCGATGTTTATGTGCATCGGCGTGATGTACGACCGCCTGCACACGCGCAACATCGCCGATTACGGCGGCGTAGTGAATGTGATGCCCAAGTTTGCCGCCTTTATGATGCTCTTTGGCATGGCCAACGCCGGTTTGCCTGCGACTTCGGGCTTTGTCGGCGAGTTTATGGTGATTATGGGTTCGGTTGAAGTGAATTTCTGGGTGGGCATGCTGGCCGCGCTGACGCTGATTTACGGCGCGTCTTACACGCTGTGGATGTACAAACGCGTGATTTTCGGCGCGATTACCAACCCGCATGTGGCCGAGATGAAAGACATCAACGCCCGCGAGTTTCTGATCTTGGCGGTGTTGGCCGCCACCGTGTTGGGTATGGGCTTGTGGCCGGAGCCGTTTATCGCCGTGGTGCATCAGGCGGCCAACGATCTGATTACCCAAGTGGCGCAAAGCAAGATTTGAGGTGTGTGAATGAATATGAATAGTTTGAACCTGCTCCCCGCACTGCCTGAAATCGTGCTGCTGTGCGGCCTGTTTTCCGTGCTGCTGATTGATTTGTGGCTCAAAGACGGTCAGCGCCGCGTTACCCATTATCTGAGCCTGCTTGTGCTGGCGCTGGCCGCTGCCGCGCAGTGCTATGTCTGGACGCCCGTCGCCGTCAGCATTTTTAGCGATATGTATCTTTCAGACGGCCTCTCGCAGCTGGCCAAGCTCACCATGTACGCCGCGCTGGCCGCCGCCTTCGTTTACGCCGCGCCCTACAACCGCGCGCGCGGCATTTTCGGCGGCGAGTTCTACACCCTGTCGCTGTTCGGCCTCACCGGCATGAGCATGATGGCGAGCGCGGGACACTTTCTCGTTGCCTACATCGGGCTGGAGCTGCTGTCGCTGTCGCTTTACGCCATGATTGCCCTGCGCCGCGATTCCGCCCGCGCCGCCGAAGCCGCGCTAAAATATTTTGTTTTGGGTGCGCTGGCATCCGGCCTGTTGCTTTACGGCGTTTCCATGATTTACGGCGCAACCGGTTCGCTCAACTTCGCCACCATTCTCGCCAACAGCTACAGCGGCCTCGATCAGCCCTGGCTGATGAAACTGGGCTTGATATTCGTCGTTGTCGGCATCGCCTTCAAACTCGGCGCCGTGCCCTTCCATATGTGGGTACCCGACGTCTACGAAGGTGCGCCGACTTCCGTTGCCGCCATCGTCGGCAGCGCGCCGAAAATGGCCGCTGCCGTGTTCGCCGCCCGCATCCTCTACGGCGCGATGGACAACGAACACGCCGATTGGACGCAGATGCTGGCCGTGATTGCCGTCGCCTCCCTGCTTGTCGGCAACCTCGCCGCCATTATGCAGACCAACCTCAAACGCATGCTGGCCTATTCCACCGTCTCGCACATGGGCTTCGTGCTGCTGGCCTTCCTCGGCGGCAGCATCAGCTTCTCCGTCGGCCTCTACTATGCGCTTACCTATGTCGCCACCGCGCTGGTTGGCTTCGGCGTGCTGATGCAGCTTTCCGACGAAACGGCCGACTGCGAAACCATCGCCGACCTGGCCGGTCTCAACCAGCGCAACGCCTGGTATGCCTTCCTGATGCTGCTTACCATGTTCTCGATGGCCGGTATCCCGCCGCTGGTTGGCTTTTACGCCAAATTCCAGGTGATCCAGCTTCTGGTCGGCAAAGGCTATCTGTGGCTGGCCGTGTTCGCCGTCGTTATGTCGCTGATCGGTGCCTTCTACTACCTGCGCGTCGTGCGTACCATCTACTTCGACGAACCGCAAAACGTCCGCATCAGACCGGGCAGCGCGGTGGCGAAAGCCGTACTCTCGGCCAACGCCCTGCTGCTTCTGCTGTGGGGCATCCTGCCGCAAAGCGTGATGGACTGGTGCGTACAGGCCGTGCAGACCGCCGCAGGCTGATTGCACAGATACACAGAGGCCGTCTGAAACCCCGTTTCAGACGGCCTTTTTCGTTGTGCTCTTGGCAAGATGCGACGGCAAACGGAAGCGGCAAACAAACGTCATAGCCGCAGAAAGCAAAAAGGCCGTCTGAAAGCGCGAGATCCGCTTTCAGACGGCCTTTGGTACCTGTCCGCAACAATCAGGGCAAATCCCCAGTGGCCTTTTTCAGACGGCCTCTATAAAACCCGGTGCGCCAGCGCGGGCAGCCGCGTGCGGACGCTGTTGAGGCGCACGGGGTCGAGGTCGGCGGTGATCACGCCCTCGCCTTCAGGCAGAACGGCGAGGATGTCGCCCCAAGGGTCGACTATCATGCTGTGGCCGAAAGTGCGCCGCCCGCTCTCGTGCGTGCCGCCCTGTCCCGCCGCCAGCACATAGCACTGGTTTTCCACCGCGCGGGCGCGCAGCAGCAACTCCCAATGCGCCTTGCCCGTGGTGTAGGTGAAGGCGGCGGGCAGCAGCAGTGCGGCGAAAGGGGCTTGGGCGCGGAAAAATTCGGGGAAACGCAGGTCGTAGCAGATACCCTGCGCCAGCGGCCAGCCGTCGGCGGCCAGCTTCGGCACGCTGCCACCCGCCGCGATGGTGTCGGCTTCGGCGTAACGCTCGCCCAAACCCGAGTAGCCGAACAGGTGCATTTTGTCGTAGCGGCCGAGCAGAGCCCCGTCGCGCCCGTATACCAACATGCTGTTGAGCACCTTGCCTGCTTCGCCGCTGTGCAGCGGAATAGTGCCGCCGAACAGCACCACGCCGCATTCGGCGGCGGCCTCTGCCAAGGCCGTCTGAAAACGCCCCGCGCCGAAGGGTTCGGCAAGGGCGAGCTTGTCTGTGTCGGCGTGTCCCATCAGCGGCCAGTATTCGGGCAGCAGCACCCAGCCCGCCCCCGCGTCCGCCGCTTGGCGCACCAGGCGGCGCATGGCGCGGATATTGGCTGCGGGATCGGCGGAGGAAACCATTTGCACCACGGCGGCGCGGATTTTTTCCATGTTTTTTTCCTTTCAGACGGCCTGTTCGTGTCAGATAGGCTGATTGCCAATCGCTCCTAATGCCTGCCAAACAGCTTCATCAGTGGCAGCACCACGGCGCAGGCCGCCGCGCCCGCCAGCAGGCCGACGGCCATGGCGGCAATCGCGCCCGCCAAACCGTCGTGTATGCCCACATGGTGTAAAAAGTCTGCCAAAACAGGCAGATTGTGGGCAATCAGGCCGCCGCCGACGAGGAACACCGCCAGCGTGCCCGCTACGCTCAGGCCGCGCATCAGCCACGGCATCAGGGCAATCAGGCCGTGCCCCAAGCCTTTGAGCGCACCGCCGCGGCGGATGAAAAACAGCCCCAAGTCGTCGAGCTTCACAATCACCGCCACCAGTCCGTACACAAACACCGTCATGCCCACACCGATCAGCAGCAGGGCGAGCGTGCGGTCGAGCAGCGGCGCACCCGCGCCCACCGTGCCCAGCGCGATGATGATGATTTCCGCCGACAGGATGAAATCGGTGCGGATGGCGCCTTTGATTTTCGCCTCTTCGCTGTCCAATTCGTCGGGCACGGCCTGCGGCGAATGTCCGGCAGCGGGGCGGCGGAAAAACTTGTGCAGCAGCTTTTCCACGCCCTCAAAACAGAGAAACAGCCCGCCCAGCATCAGCAGCGGCGTAATCAGCGCGGGCAGCAGCCACGACAGCAAAAGCGCGGCCGGTATCAGGATGAGCTTGTTGGCCAGCGAGCCTTTGGCCACGCGCCAGACGACGGGCAGCTCGCGCTCGGCCGACACGCCAGTGACCTGACCCGCGTTGAGCGCCAAATCGTCGCCCACCACGCCGACGGTTTTCTTGGCGGCGGCCTTGGTTATCAGCGACACGTCGTCGAGCACCGAAGCGATGTCGTCGAGCAGGGTAAAGAGGGAAGCGAAAGCCATAGCAGCCTTTCTCGGACGGTTTGTCCCAACGGAAAGAGCGGATTATACGGGCAAAGGCCGTCTGAAAAGCAGGTTTTGCGTCCAAACAGCCGTTTCAGACGACCTTTTTCAGACGGCCTTTTCTCCCTCTTTGTCGAACTCCTGCAAAAGAATGTCCAACACCGCCTGCGTGCGGGCGGACTGGATGCGGTAGGGCGTGACCGCGTACACATCCACGGAAGGCAGCGTCCAGTCGGGCAGCACGGTTTTCAGACGGCCTTCTGCCAAATCGGCGGCGATGTCGCCGTCAAGAAACAGCGCGAGCCCCAAGCCCGCCTTTGCCAGTTCCGCCAGCGCGTTGAGCTGGCCGCAGTAAATGCCTTGCGACGTGTCGAGCTCGAAAAAATCCGTGCCGCGCCGCATCGTCAGGCGCGCGGGCAGGTAGCGCAGCCAGCGGCAGGACGCCAAATCCTGCGGCGCGGCAACGGGGTGTTCTGCGAGATAGTCGGGCGAGGCGCAGATCAGCCAGCGCTGGCGCGTCAGCAGGCGGGCGACCAGATTTTCGTCATCGAGCGCGTGTTCCCCGCCGCGCAGGGCGATGTCGGCATCGCCGCGCTGCAAGTCGATCAGGCCGTCGCCGAACAGCAGCTGCGGGCGCACGGCGGGGTGGTCGCGCAGCAGGCGTCTCAGGCTGCGGTGCAGCGCGGGATGGGCGGCCATGGCCGAGGGCAGGGTGATTTTGATGCTGCCGCCGACGTCGGTATTGACCTGCCCGAGTGTGGCAAACGCCTCTTCGGTGCAGCGCAGCAGACGGCGGCACGAATCCGCCAGCGCCCGCCCCGCGTCGGTGGGCGTGAGCGAGCGCGTGCTGCGGTTGAGCAGCTTCACGCCGTAGGTGCTTTCCAAGCGGCTGATGTGCTGGCTGACGGCCGACGGAGTCATGTCCAGTTTTTCGGCGGCGGCCGACATCGTGCCGCATTCGAGCAGCGTGGCGAAGGTGAGCAAAGATTTGATTTCCTGCATGGGGTCTCCTGTTTCTGCACAGGCCGTCTGAAAACGGTTCAGACGGCCTGATTGTGAAGCTGTACTTAATTTGAAAGTAAGCCCGCAGGCTATTATCGCGCCGCCTCTTTGTCAATAAAATGCGCGGCATTGTTAACCCAATACAAGAAAGGCACATCATGAAAATCGCAGTTATCGGCGCAACAGGCTTGGTCGGCAATGCCGTGGTACAGGAATTGGCGCAGCGCGGCCACAGCGTTACCGCGTTTGCCCGCAATACAGAAAAAGTGTTCCAAGCGGGCAATGTCGATGCCGTATCCGCCGATGTCAACGCGCCTGATTTTGCAGCGCAGCTTAAAGGTTTCGATGCCGTGGTCAGTGCGTTCAACCCCGGCTGGGACAACCCGAATCTGGCTGCCGATTTCACACGCGGCGCGGACAACATCGTCGCGGCGGCGCAGGCGGCGCAAGTGCCGTATTTATTGGTCATCGGCGGTGCGGGCAGCCTGAATGTCGCGCCCGGTCTGCAACTGGTGGACACGCCCGATTTTCCGGCCGACGTGTATCCCGGTGCCAACGCCGCCCGCGAGCTGCTGAACCGCCTGCGCGAACGCCGCGATGTCAACTGGGCGTTTCTCTCGCCCGCCGCCATGTTTGCCGTAAACCCCGTGAAATTTGAAAAAACCGGCGCATACCGCATCGGTGCGGACGACGTATTGCTCAACGCCGACGGCTCGCCCGCCGACATCGCCCTGCCCGACCTGGCCGCCGCGATTGCCGACGATGCGGAAAACAAAGCGCATCTGTTTAAACGCTTTACCGTGGCCGAAAAATAAGCGGCAGGCCGTCTGAAAACTTTTGGGGCTGTCCTAGATAACTCAGGAGATTCCGTTTAAGTTAGAATTTTCCTTATGAGAAAAAGTCGTCTGAGTCAGTACAAACAAAACAAACTGATTGAGC
>NZ_JBKGTW010000068.1:0-7855 GCF_046546535.1 Neisseria sp. WLZKY-1 | reverse complement strand
AAAAGATTGCGATGCGTTGTGAAAAGACGGATGAATCTTTTGCTGCCAACATTTATCTGGCTGCTACGGTTTTAAGGCTGGCTTGAATGTCAACAGACCCTAGCCCGCCGCCATGTCTGACTAATACTAAAGGAGTAGTTTGGGCTATTTCCAAAGCAAGTCCCCCTCCCCTGCTTACGCCCTAGCGCCGCGCCCCTTTCGGCGCATTTTTTTCGGCCTGTGTTTCCCTTACCATTCCGTGCCATAACGGATAAGGTGTTTCAGGCTGCCTGAAGCCGCCTGCAACACAGCCAAACAAATCCGCAGCAAACTAAGGAATACACAATGAGCCTCTTTTTAGACCGTCTGACCTTTTTCAAGCGCAAACGCGAACCCTTTGCCGACGGCCACGGCGTACTGATAGACGAAGACCGCAAATGGGAAAACGCCTACCGCAGCCGCTGGGCGCACGACCGCATCGCCCGCTCCACCCACGGCGTGAACTGTACCGGTTCGTGCTCGTGGAAGATTTACGTGAAAAACGGCATCATCACTTGGGAAACCCAGCAAACCGACTATCCGCGCACGCGCCCGGATCTGCCCAACCACGAGCCGCGCGGCTGTCCGCGCGGGGCTTCTTACAGCTGGTATGTGTATTCCGCCCAGCGCATCAAATATCCGATGATGCGCGGCGCGCTGGCCGAATTGTGGCGTGAAGCGCGCAAAACCAAAGACCCGATCGAAGCGTGGAAATGGATTGTTGAAGATCCCGAGCGCTCGAAATCCTACAAATCCCAGCGCGGTTTGGGCGGCTTCGTGCGCTCGAATTGGGACGAAGCCTATGAAATGGTGGCCGCCGCCAACTGCTACACCATCAAAAACTACGGCCCCGACCGCATTGTCGGCTTCTCGCCGATTCCTGCGATGTCGATGATCAGCTACGCTTCCGGCGCGCGCTATCTGGGCTTGATCGGCGGCGTGCCGCTGTCGTTTTACGACTGGTATTGCGACTTGCCGCCCGCCAGCCCGCAGACTTGGGGCGAGCAGACCGACGTGGCCGAATCGGCCGACTGGTACAACTCCAACTATCTCTTGGTTTGGGGTTCCAACATCCCGATGACCCGTACGCCCGACGCCCACTTTTACACCGAAGTGCGCTACAAGGGTACGAAAACCGTGGCCATCTCTTCGGACTTCGGCGAAATGGCCAAATTCAGCGACATCTGGATGGCGCCGCGCCAGGGCACGGATGCCGCGCTGGCGATGGCGATGGGTCATGTAATTCTCAAAGAATTCCACATTGAAAGGCCGTCTGAATACTTCCAAGACTACTGCCGCCGCCTGACCGACATGCCGGTATTGGTGTGCCTGCAGGAAGACGGCGAGCACTACAAACCCGAATACACCCTGCGCGCCTCGCAGCTGGACGACAATTTCGGCGAAGAGAAAAACCCTGAATGGAAAGTCCTGGTATGGGACGAAACCTCCGACAGCATGGTTGTGCCCAACGGCTCGGTGGGCTTCCGCTGGGACAGCAGCCAAAAATGGAATCTGGAAACCAAAGCCCAAGGCAAGGACAACGTGAAAGCCGCGCTGTCGCTGAAAAACCATGCCGATGATGTGGTGCGCGTGGGCTTTGATTATTTCGGCGGCGAATACGACAGCGACAAGGTTTACCGCAAAGTGCCGGTAAAACGCGTGCGCCTGGCCGACGGCTCTACCCGCCTGGTGGCCACCGTGTTCGACATGCTGGTTGCCCAATACGGCGTGGACAACGGCTTGGACGATGAAAACGTCGCCAAAGATTATTTCGACGACAAACCCTACACCCCGCTGTGGCAGGAAAAACACACTGGCGTGAAGCCCGAACTGGTGATCCGCGTTGCCCGCGAGTTCGCACAAAACGCGCACGACACCCAAGGCCGCTCGATGGTCATCGTCGGCGCGGGTCTGAACCACTGGTACCACCTTGATATGAACTATCGCGGCCTGATCAACATGCTGATGATGTGCGGCACCATCGGCAAGTCCGGAGGCGGCTGGTGCCATTATGTGGGACAGGAAAAACTGCGTCCGCAGTCCGGCTGGGCGCCGCTGACTTTCGCGCTCGACTGGCACCGCCCCGCGCGCCAAATGGCCGGCACTTCGTTCTTCTACGGCCACACCGGTCAATACCGCCACGAAACGCTGGCCGCCGACGAACTGCTCTCGCCCGATGCCAAAGACGACATGCGCCGCCTGACCATGATCGACTACAACGCCAAAGCCGAGCGCATGGGCTGGACGCCGTCTGCACCGCAGCTGGAAACCAACCCGCTGGATGTAACCGACGCGGCCGAAGCGGCGGGCATGAATCCGGTGGACTATGTGGTCAAAGGCTTAAAAGAAGGCAGCCTGAATATGTCGTGCGACGACCCCGAGAACCCGAAAAACTGGCCGCGCAATATGTTTATCTGGCGCTCCAATATTTTGGGTTCGTCCGGCAAAGGCCACGAATACTTCCTCAAATACCTGCTGGGCACGCAAAACGGCCTGATGAGCGACGAAGAAGACTGCCTCAAGCCCAGCGAAGTCACCCAGCGTCCGCCCGTGGAAGGCAAACTGGATTTGTTCACGCTGTTGGATTTCCGCATGAACACCACCTGCCTGTATGCCGACGTGATTTTCCCCACCGCCACCTGGTACGAGAAAAACGACCTCAACACCTCCGACATGCACCCCTTTATCCACCCGTTTACCGAAGCCGTGCAGCCCCTGTGGCAGAGCCGCTCCGACTGGGAAATCTACAAAGGCTTGGCGAAAAAATTCAGCGAGTTGGCCAAAGATTATCTGGGCGTGCGCAAAGACATCGTGCTCACCCCGCTGATGCACGACAGCCCGCAGGAACTCGGCCAGCCTTTCGACCCGAAAGACTGGAAACTGGGCGAGTGCGAGCCGATTCCCGGTAAAACCATGCCCGCGATGACGGTAGTCGAGCGCGATTACGGCGCCATCTATGAAAAATACACGTCCATCGGCCCGCTGCTGGAAAAGGTCAACAACAACGGCAAAGGCATGGCTTGGGATACCAAGCACGAAGTCGAATACCTGCGCAAACTCAACGGCGTGCGTGCCGAAGGCGTGGGCAAAGGCCAGCCGAAAATCGAAACCGCCATCGACGCCGCCGAGATGATTCTGACTCTCGCGCCCGAAACCAACGGCCATGTGGCGAAAAAAGCATGGCAGGCGCTGGGCAATATTACCGGCCGCGACCACACCCATCTGATCAACGCCAGCGAGCACACCCACATTGCCTTCCGCGACATCGTCGCCCAGCCGCGCAAAATCGTGACCTCGCCGATTTGGTCGGGCGTGGAAAGCGAAACCGTGTGCTACACCGCCGGCTACACCAACGTACACGAGCTGATTCCGTGGCGCACCCTGACCGGCCGCCAGCAGTTTTACCAAGACCACAAATGGATGCGCGATTTCGGCGTGGGCTTCTGCGCCTACCGCCCCGCCGTGGACACCAAAACCACCAAAAAACTGTTGGGTAAAATGCCCAACGGCAACCCCGAGATCACGCTCAACTTCCTGACGCCGCACCAAAAATGGGGCATCCACAGCACCTACTCGGAAAACCTGCGCATGCTCACGCTCTCGCGCGGCGGCCCGCATGTGTGGATTTCCGAAATCGACGCCAAAAAAGCAGGCTTGGTGGATAACGACTGGGTGGAAGTGTTCAACACCAACGGCGCGATTGCCTGCCGCGTGATTGTGAGCCAGCGCATCCCCGAAACCATGATTCTGATGTACCACGCACAGGAAAAACTGGTGCACACCCCGGGCGCGGAAACCACCAAAAAACGCGGCGGCATCCACAATTCCGTAACCAAAGCGGTGTTGAACCCCACGCACATGATCGGTGGCTACGCCCAATTGGCCTACAGCTTCAACTACTACGGCACCGTCGGTTCCAACCGCGACGAGTGGGTGATTGTGCGCAAGATGAAAGACATCGACTGGATGGACGAACCGGCCGAAGAGAGCGAAAAAGCCGAGCCGAACGCCCTGTAATTTCAGCTTCTGCCTTTCAGGCTGCCTTAACAAAGCAGTCTGAAAGGCAGCCTGAAAACGCCGAATAAAGGAGTAAACATCATGCACATCCCGCAAATCATCCGTTTTGCCGACTACCTCAAAGACGGCGGCACCGAATCCGTGCGCACCGTGCTGCACCACGACCGCCACGACAATATGGTGCTGTGGCAGATACCGCCCGGCACCAGCCTGCCCGCCCACCGCCATCCGCACGGCGTGGACATCTGGATCGTGCTGCAAGGCGAAGCCGAGCTGCTCGACGACGAAAACAGCGGCCGCACCATCCGTGCGGGCGAAAGCGTCATCGTCGGCCTGCACCAGATACACGGCGCGCGCAACAGGGCGGATGCCAAAGAGGACTGCATCCTTGTTTCCGTTATCAGCCCCCGCGCAGGCTTTGAAGCCGCGCCGAAGTAGCACACCAAACCTTTTCAGACGGCCTTAAAGGCAGCCTGAAAACACAGAACACAAAACCACAAGGAACACCCATATGAAAATCAGAGCGCAAGTCGGCATGGTGCTCAACCTCGACAAATGTATCGGCTGCCACACCTGCTCCGTTACCTGCAAAAACGTTTGGACATCGCGCGACGGCGTGGAATACGCCTGGTTCAACAACGTCGAAACCAAGCCCGGCATCGGCTTTCCGAAAAACTGGGAAGACCAGGAAAAATGGAAAGGCGGCTGGGTACGCAAGCCCAACGGCAAACTCGTGCCCAAGCAGGGCGGTCGTCTGAAAATCCTCTCCAACATCTTCTCCAACCCCAACCTGCCGCAAATCGACGACTACTACGAGCCGTTTACCTACGACTACGAGCACCTGCAAAACGCGCCGAAAATGAAAACCCCGCCCACCGCGCGGCCGATTTCCGTGCTTACCGGCAAGAAAATGGACAAAGTCGAATGGGGTCCCAACTGGGAAGACGATTTGGCGGGCGAATTTGAAAAACGCGCCAAAGACACCCTGTTTGAAGGCATCCAAAAAGAAATGATGGGCGCGTTTGAGCAGACCTTTATGATGTATCTGCCGCGCCTGTGCGAACACTGCCTGAACCCCACCTGCGTCGCCTCCTGCCCCTCCGGCAGCATCTACAAGCGCGAAGACGACGGCATCGTGTTGATCGACCAAGACAAATGCCGCGGCTGGCGTATGTGCATTTCAGGCTGCCCCTACAAAAAAATCTACTACAACTGGGTCAGCGGCAAAGCCGAAAAATGTATTTTCTGCTACCCGCGCATCGAAGCGGGCGAACCGACCATCTGCTCGGAAACCTGCGTCGGCCGTATCCGCTACTTGGGCGTATTGCTCTACGACGCAGACCGCATCGAAGAAGCCGCCAGCGTGGAAGACCCGCAGGACTTGTATGAAGCCCAACTCGGTATTTTCCTGAATCCGCACGACCCCGAAGTCGAGCGCGAAGCCTTGAAACAGGGCATCAGCCAAAGCTGGATTGACGCGGCGAAAAAATCGCCGGTGTACAAAATGGCCGTGGATTGGAAAATCGCCTTCCCGCTGCATCCCGAATACCGCACCCTGCCGATGGTTTGGTATGTACCGCCCCTCTCGCCCATCCAGTCGGCCATCGAAAACGGCTTTATCGGCGAAAACGGCATTATCCCCAGCGTTGACGAAATGCGTATCCCGCTGCGCTATTTGGCCAACCTTTTAACCGCAGGCAAAGTCGAGCCGGTGAAAGAAGCCTTGGAGCGCATGATTGCCATGCGCCGCTTCAAGCGCGGCCAGGTGGTCGAAGGCGAAACGCTGGAACAAACCCTCGACGGCACCGGCCTCACCCCCGCCATGGTCGAAGATATGTACCAAACGCTGGCGATTGCCAACTACGAAGACCGCTTCGTGATTCCCACTTCGCACAAAGAAATGGTGGAAAACAGCTTTGAAGACAAAGCCAGCTGCGGCTTCAGCTTCGGCAACGGCTGCTCCGGCGACAATGCAGACGGCCTCACGCAGGAGAGCCTGTTCGGCAAACGCAAAGGCACGCCGATTATCTTCTTCGACCGCCGCAAAGACATCGAGAAAAACAAAGAAGAAGGAGTACGCTGATGGCCGCCAATCCGATGGTTTACAAATGGCTGTCGGCTTTGATGTGTTACCCCGAAGCCGACCTTATCGAAGCGTTGCCGGAGTTTCAGACGGCCTTAAACGAATGGCCGGAGCTTGCACCGCACAAAACCGCGTTGCAGGCCTTGCTCGACCATTTGGGCAGCCGCAGCCTGCGCGAATTGCAGGAAGACTATGTGCTGGTGTTCGACCGCACCCGCCAGCACGCGCTCTATATCTTCGAGCACGTTTACGGTGAAGACCGCGACCGAGGCAGCGCGATGGTTGATTTACTCGAAGAATACCGCCGCTACGGCTTCGAGCTGGGCGACGACGAGTTGCCCGACTACCTGCCCGCGCTGTTGGAATTTTTCGCCCACATCCCGCCCGAAGACGCGGAAAAACTGTTGGGCGACGCGGTGCACGTCATCAACCACATCGGCAAAAACCTCACGGCCTACGGCTCGCCCTACGCCGCGCTGCTTCAGACGGCCGTATCCCTCAGCCCTGTCGAGCCGCAGCCTTTAACCGAGCCGCCCGTGCGCGACATGGACGAAGCGATGGAAACCTTCGGCCCCGACGTGCAGGGCATCGAGCCGCTGCTCAAACCGAGCGTGCAGACCGTACAGTTCTACCCCAACGGCCGCCCCGCATAAGGCCGTCTGAAAAGGAACCACCATGAACGAACTCAATACCTTCCACCAGTTTTTCTTCGGCGTTTACCCCTACATCTGCCTGGCCGTGTTTTTTCTCGGCAGCCTGATGCGTTTCGACCGCGAGCAATACACTTGGAAAAGCGATTCCAGCGAAATGCTCTACCGAGGCCAGCTGCGCTTGGGCAGCGTCTTGTTCCACGTCGGCGTGCTCGCCGTATTCGGCGGCCACCTGTTCGGCCTGCTCACCCCGCTGTGGTTTTGGGACGCCATCGGCGTGAGCCACAGCGCAAAACAAGTGTTCGCCATGACCATGGGCGGCATCTTCGGCACCACCGCCCTGATCGGCCTGATTATCCTGATCAAACGCCGCTTCAAAATCGACCGCATCAGCATCAACAGCACCTGGCGCGACAAACTCGTTTTGATTTGGATTTTAATCACCCTGCTGCTCGGCCTCTCCACCATCTTCGTCAGCATGGGACACCTCGACGGCCACGAAATGGTCAAACTCATGCAGTGGGCGCAGCACATCGTAACCTTCCGAGGCGGCGCGGCAGGCTATATCGAAGATGCCAACTTTTTGTTTAAACTGCACATCTTCATGGGCATGACCTTTTTCTTTATCTTCCCGTTTACCCGCATGGTGCATGTGTGGAGCGGCTTTGCCAGCGCGTTCTACCTTATCCGCCCGTGGCAGCTCGTACGCCGCCGCAACGGCACGCGCTGACGGCGCGCGGAAACAAACAGCCTGAAAACGCCAAACACGCAATCCTACTTTCGGATTAGTTATTCGGTATGGTTTTCAGGCTGCCCCGATTTCCTATAATCGCGCCCGCAAAGGCAGCCTGAAAAACCGCAATACCCGCCAAAACGGCCGTCCTGCAATCCGCAAGACGGCCGTTTTGTTTCACCTGCAATGTCTCAAAGCAGCCTGAAACGGCCAATCCGGCCGCAGCCGTACTCCCTCCCCTGCGCCCCAAGTGTACAGACCGGACACAAAGGTAACACCCGTACGAAGACATAGGTAACACTTCCCCCGTCCCAACAGACGGAATCCTTACCATGCCTTGGGGAGAAACCACCG
>NZ_JBKGTW010000067.1:0-7862 GCF_046546535.1 Neisseria sp. WLZKY-1 | reverse complement strand
TGAATGCCCGGATGCGTGATTACTTTGCCGAAAACGGTATCCAAACGGCTTGATTTGAGTTTTGGTATTTTTGCCCGACGGGGTGAAAAATACAGTTGCTACGGATTTTCAGGCTGCCTTTACGGCGGTTTATAGGCCGTCTGAAAGCCTGATCGGGCAGCCTGAAAATATCGCAACGGCCTTTCAGGCTGCCTTGTCCGTCAGCATTTGGCTTCGGCGTTTTTGCGCAGGTAGTACCACCAGTTGATCAGGGCGCAGACGGCATAAAGCACGATAAACGAGTAGAGGGCGGCGTTGACGCTGCCGGTCATTTCGATGGATGTGCCGTAGCTTTTGGGGATCAGGAAGCCGCCGTAGCCTGCGAAGGCGGCGGTGAAGCCGATAACGGCGGCGGCTTCGCGGATGGCGTCTTTTTCGGCTTCTTCGCGGCTGACCAGCCCTGCGTCGGCGCGTTTTTGGTGGTAGATGTTGAAAATAATGGGTATCTGCATGAAAGTCGAGCCGTTGCCCAAGCCCGCCAGTGCGAACAGCAGCATGAAGCAGGCGAAGAAGCCCCAGAAGCTGCCGCCGTTGCCGGATGCGTCGGGCAGGAAGGCGAGTACGCCGAATATGCCGAGTATCATGCCGGTGAAGACGATATTGGTGATTTTCGCGCCGCCGACTTTGTCGGAAATCCAGCCGCCGAGCGGGCGTACGGCCGCGCCGATCAGGGGGCCGAGAAAGGCGTAACCTAGCGGCATGCCGGGAAACAGGGTTTTGGTGAGCAGGGGGAAGCCTGCGGAAAAGCCGAGGAAGGAGCCGAAGCAGCCGAGGTAGAGGATGCACATCAGCCAGTTGTGTTTGCGTTTGAAGATGCTGGCCTGGTCTTTAAAGCTGGCTTTCGCGCTGGCGAGGTCGTTCATGCCGAACCAGGCGGCGATGGAGGAGGCGAGGATGAAGGGTACCCATACGAAGCCGGCGTTTTGCAGCCAGATTTGTTTGCCGCTGTCGGCCAGCACCTGCGGTTCGCCGCCGAGCGCGCCGAAGAGGCCGGCGGTGATGACGAGGGGGACGACGAACTGGACGGCGGATACGCCGAGGTTGCCCAAGCCTGCGTTCAGGCCGAGGGCGGTGCCTTTTTCGGCGCGGGGGAAGAAGAAGCTGATGTTGGCCATGCTGGACGAAAAATTACCGCCGCCGAAGCCGCACAGCAGAGCCAGAATAATCATGGTGCTGTAACTGGTGGTGGGGTCTTGCACGGCAAAGCCGAGGCCGATAGCGGGCAGGAGCAGGCTGGCGGTGGAGATGGCCGTCCAGCGGCGGCCGCCGAAAATGGGCACCATAAAGGAATAGACGGCGCGCAGGGTGGAGCCGGAAAGGGCGGGCACGGCGGCGAGCCAGAAAAGCTGGTTTTTGGTGAACTGGAAGCCGATGTTGGGCAGGTTGAGCGTGGCGACGCTCCACACCTGCCACATGGCAAAGGCGAGAAACAGGGCGGGGATGGAAATCCACAGGTTGCGTTTGGCAATCTTTTTGCCGGTGGTTTGCCAGAATTGGGGGTCTTCCGGCCGCCAGTCTTGGATAAGGTGGGACATGGGTTCTCCTCGGGGAGGGGTTGGAATGGGGTTGGCGGTTTTTCAGACGGCCTGTGTTGCGTTTCAGGCTGCCTTTGGTTTTCAGGCAGCCTTTGTTTGGTTCAGGCCGTCTGAAAAGGGTGTTTTTCCTGTTCCGTCATTCCCGCGTAGGCGGGAATCTTATTCGGGCTGCAACGGTGTCGGCAAAACAGCCTGCCGCTTCGCTGCCTGCCTTACAGGCCGTCTGAAAGCACATCAGGCAGCCTGAAAAACCGTTTTTCCGGTTTCAGGCTGCCTTGCTGTTTACTGCCCGCGATTGGGTTTGAAAGAAAAGTGCATCCAAATCAGGGATACGCACACAGTGCCGTAGAGCAGCATAAAGGCGGTGGAGCGGATGCCGGTGTAGTCCAGCAGGATGCCGAACATAATCGGCAGCAGGAAACCGCCCAAGCCGCCCGCCAGGCCGACCACGCCGGAGACCGCACCGATGTTGTCGGGGTAGTCGTTGGCCACGAATTTGAACACCGAAGCCTTACCCACTGCCATGGCGATGCCGGCGGTAAACATCAGAATCGTGAACACCACCACGTTCAGCCCGATATGGAAGCTCTGCGCGCCTTTGGTGCTGGCAACCACAAAATCAGTTTGCGGGTAAGACAGGATAAAGAAACACACCCACAGCACCCACATCACATACCAGGTAACTTTATACGCGCCGAATTTGTCGGACAGCCAGCCGCCCAGCGCGCGCAACACGCCGCCCGGCAGCGAGAAACAGGCCGCCAAGAGCGCGGCGGTTTGCAGGCTCATGCCGTATTCGCCGATGTAGTAGTGGGTCATCCACAGCGCGAGGCCGACGTAGCCGCCGAACACCACCGAGTAATACTGGCTGTAGCGCAGCACGCCGGGGTCTTTCATCAGCGCGAGCTGCTCTTTGAGGCTCACTTTGGAATCGACCAGATGTTTCGGGTCGTGATAGCTGGTGAACCAAAACAAAACGGCCGTTGCCAGCATAATCGCCGCGTACACGTTGGGTACAATCAGCCACGATCCGCCCGCCGCCGCAATCAATACCGGTGCAAGGAGCTTGTTAACCGCACTGCCTGCATTGCCCGCGCCGAACACGCCCATCGCCAAACCCTGCTGCTCTTTGGAAAACCAGCGGGCGACATAGGGCGTGCCCACCGAAAACGAGCCGCCCGCCAAACCCATCACCAAACCGATGGCGAGAAACTGCCAGTATTCGGTGGCATACTGCATCAGAAAAATAAACGGCACGCTTACCAGCATCAGCACAAACAGCACGATGCGGCCGCCGAATTTGTCGGTGAGAATCCCCAGCGGCACACGCACCAGCGAGCCGGAAAGCACGGGGATGGCGGTAAGGATGCCGAACTGCGCCTCCGTCAGCCCGAGCTGTTTCTGAATCGGTACGCCGATTACCGCCAGCATCATCCAAATCATAAAGCACACGGTAAACGACACCGTGCTGGACACCAGCACCGAATAGCGTTTGTAGTTTTCGGATTTCATTTCCGATTTCCTTTGTTTGATTAAACGGGTTTTGCAACAAATCAACCGCTTGCGGCACGCACCCCGCCTTGCGCGGAAAATGTGCCATACCAGACGGCATATCCCCATTCTATGCGCCGTCCCGCGAAAAAATCAGTTGCCCTAATGCGGAAACCACCCTACCCGAAAGGAGTAGCGCGGCTAACCCTTTTGTATCCGATTGGCACTATCGTTTGCCCGAGTCGGGGGAAAAGGCAAAAAAAGGCCGTCTGAAAACGGGACTTTTCGTTTTCAGACGGCCTCTCAAAGGGTACAGAACACGTGCGTTGCCGGGTGATACACCCTGCCCATGCACGCTGCGCTTGCTTGGATATAGGTGGGTTGGTTTAAGGCTTTAAGATTTCGCGCAGTTTGTTGAGGTCTTGTTTGAAGTAGCTTTGTTTTTCGCCGTCGGCTTGGTCGGTGAGTTCCAGCATATCGGGTTTGCCGTTCCACAGCAGCATACGCGCTTTGGCGGTGCTGGTTTTGCCGATTTGGGATTTGTCTTGTTGGGTGGGCTCGTTGTCGCGGGTGGTGGAAAAATCGGTGATGCGTTGGCTGAAGGTTTGTGTTTTTTCGTTAAATTGCCATGTGAATTGTTGTCTCATTTTCAGGCTGCCTTTGGGATTGGGTTTCCGCTTTGGTTGGCTTGGCGGCTTTGGGCGCGGCAAGGGCGGAGGCAGCGAGGGCGAGCGATGCGGTAAGCAGGGCGGTGGTTAGGATGTTGCGGGGCATAAGGTTTCTTTGTGGGTTTTTGTGGATTGAGGCAGCCTGAAAACGGTATTTCTTGTTTTCAGGCTTCATTGGGCTGGAATTTACTCCAACCAAGTTACCACATCTTCCATGGGCTTGCGCGCTTTGGGGGCGATGTCTTGGACGCGGTAGCCAAAGGTTACGGCTACGGATACACCCCATTCGGCGGGGTCAAATGCGCCTGTTGCGGCAAGGGTGCGGTTCATGTCGTCGTAGTTAAAACCTTCGATGGGGCAGCTGTCTATGCCGATAAGGGCGGCGCCTGTCATCATGTTGGCGAGGGCGATGTAGGTTTGTTTGCTGCACCAGTCAAACAGGGTGCGCTCGTTATCAAGCAGGTGGGCATCGTCGGCTTGGAAGCTGTGGTATTTGGCGAGGGTTTTGCCGATGGCTTCGGGGTGGGTGATGCCGCGGCGCCGGATGCCGTCCAGCATAAAGGGGCTGTCGTAGCGGGCGTTTTTCTTGGCAAGGATGACGACGATGTGGCTGGCGGTATCCAGCGTGGCGGCCATACCCCATGCGAAGGGTTTGAGTTTTTGGCGCAGCTCGGGGTTTTGCACCACGAGAAACTGCCACGGCTCGCTGCCCACGGAGCTGGGGGAGAGGCGGGCGAGTTCTAAAATATAGTTGAAATCTTCGGCGCTGATTTTGCGGTCGGGGTCGTAGTGGCGGCAGGATTTGCGGTATTGGAAGGCGGAGAGGATTTGGGCGGGAGTGAAGAATGTGGTCATGGTGGTTTCCTTTTTGGGGGGTGAAAAGAGGGGATTATAGTGATTTTTTCAGGTCGGATTTACCTTCAATAGCAAGAGAACGCCTCGGCGGCGCACGTATCCTCCGCCGCTGCACAGGCCGTCTGAAAACCCAGCTTCCCGCTTTTCAGACGGCCTTTTCCCGCCGCACTTGCCAGCGCGGGGCAAAGTCTGCATGATGCGTCGTTTTTTGCATTCCGTCCCGAAAGGAAACCCCATGTCCCTCACCCATTTGGACGACCAGGGCAAAAGCCGCATGGTCGATGTCGGCGAAAAAGCCGTAACCCGCCGCGTGGCCGTGGCGGGCGGGCGCGTTGTGTTCCCGCCCGAGGTTTACGCGCAGATTCAGGCGGCCAACGGGCAGACCGCCAAAGGCGCGGTTGCCGAAGTCGCCCGCATCGCCGGCATTATGGCCGCCAAAAACACCGCGTCGCTGATTCCGATGTGCCACCCGATGATGCTCGAACGCTGCAAACTCGAATTTGAATACGACGACGCGTCATGCAGCCTGAACATCACCGCCGAAGCCGCCGTTACCCACAAAACCGGCGTGGAAATGGAAGCACTCACCGCCGTAAGCGTGGCCGCGCTTACCGTGTACGATATGACCAAAGCCCTCAGCCACGACATCGAAATCCAAGATGTGCGCCTGCTGCACAAAACCGGAGGCAAACATGACTTCACCCGCTGAAATCCAAATCCTGTATTTCGCCGCCCTGCGCGAAACGGCAGGCAAAGAGGGCGAAACCATCGCCCTGCCCAACAGCGCGACCGCCGCATCCGTTTACGCGCAACTGGCCGCGCAATACGGCTTCACCCTGCCGCAGGAGCGGCTGCGCTGCGCCGTCAACCACCAATTCGCCGCGTGGGACACCGCGCTGAAAGCCGGTGACATCCTGGCCTTTATCCCGCCCGTAGCCGGAGGCTGAAATGTTTGATTTAACCGAATCCCCCATCGATGCCGCCGCCCTGCGCGCGCGCTTACTCGGCAACGAAAACTGCGGCGCGTTCAACTGCTTCGAGGGCTGGGTGCGCCGCCAAAACGAAGGCAGCCGCGTCGATTATCTGGTGTACAGCGTTTACCGCGAACTCGCGCTCAACGCGGGCAAGGAAGTCATCGCCGAAGCCAAACGCCGCTTTGCCATCGCCGACGCCGTCTGCGTACACCGCCACGGCCGCCTCGAAGTCGGCGAAATGGCGGTGTGGGTGGGTGTGGCCGCCGGACACCGCGACGCAGGCTTCGCCGCCTGCCGCTTCATCATCGACACCGTCAAAGCCCAAGTGCCGATTTGGAAAGAAGAGTTCTACACCGGCCAAAGCCAAAGCGCGTGGTTGGCCAACCCCGAATCGCACGGCGCACGGTAATGGCCGGAAAATATAGTGGGCCAACACAAAAATCTACGGCCTTGCTGCGCCTTGCCGTATTGCTCATACTGTCTGCGGCTTGCTGCCTTGTATCTTTTCATGTTGGCTCACTATAGTCTCCGCCGGCATTCCAAACCCATCCCGGCTTCCCCAAAACGGCCGTCTGAAATCAAGCCGCGCATACTTTTTCAGACGGCCTCCCTCCTTTTCAGACGGCCTGCCGTTTCGGTATCATGGCGGCTTCGCAAAGAAAGCACATCATGATACCCGGCATTCCCCTTCACAAAGACATCGTCCGCCCGCCCGAAACCGTCCTCGTCAACATCACCCCGCAGGAAACCCGCGTCGCCATGCTCGAAGAAAACAACATCTGCGAGCTGCACATCGAACGCAATTCCGGCCACGGCTTGGTCGGCAACATCTATCTGGGCGTCGTGCGCCGCGTGCTGCCCGGCATGCAGAGCGCCTTTATCGACATCGGCCTGGAACGCGCCGCCTTCCTGCACATCGTCGACATCCTCGAACAGCGCAAAAACCCCGAAGAAGCCCAGCGCATCGAACACGTTTTGTTTGAAGGGCAGACCCTGCTCGTCCAAGTCATCAAAGACCCCATCAACAGCAAAGGCGCGCGCCTGTCGACACAGATTTCGCTGGCCGGACGCTTCCTCGTCCACCTACCGCAGGAAGAGCACATCGGCGTGTCGCAGCGCATCGAAGACCACGGCGAGCGCCACAACCTGCGCGGCCGCCTCAACAGCCTGCTGCCGCCCGACTCCGCCCACGGCTACATCATCCGCACCAGCGCCGAAACCGCCACCGACGCCGAATTGCAGGCCGACATCGGCTACCTCACCAAAGTCTGGCAGGACATCCAGCAGCAGGCCAAAACCCTGAGTGCCGGTTCGCTGCTCTACCAAGACCTGCCCCTTAGCCTGCGCGTGCTGCGCGACATGTTCAGCGGCAACACCCGCGAAATCCTCGTCGATTCCAAAGAAAACTTCGCCAAAATGCAGCACTTCGCCGCCCAATACGTGCAGGACGCGGCCGACAAAATCAAACTCTTCTCGGGCGAGCGCCCCCTTTTTGAAACCCACAACGTCGAAGCCGAAATCAACCGCGCCCTACAACCGCGCGTCAGCCTCAACTTCGGCAGCTACCTCATCATCGAAGCCACCGAAGCCATGACGACGATAGACGTGAACACCGGCGGCTTCGTCGGCGCGCGCAATTTCGACGAAACCATTTTCAAAACCAACCTCGAAGCCTGCCACGCCATCGCGCGCGAACTGCGCCTGCGCAATTTGGGCGGCATCATCATCATCGACTTTATCGACATGGCCTCCGAAGCCCACCGCGAAGCCGTGTTGCAGGAATTGGCCAAAGCCCTCAGCTTCGACCGCACCCGCGTTACCCTCAACGGCTTCACCAGCCTCGGCCTGGTCGAACTCACGCGCAAACGCACGCGCGAAAACCTCAGCCATGTATTGTGCGAACCGTGCCCCACCTGTCAAGGCAGAGGCCGTCTGAAAACCCCGCAGACCGTCTGCTACGAAATCCAGCGCGAAATCGTGCGCGAAAACCGCCGCTTCGACGCCAAAGAATTCCGCATCCTCGCCTCGCCAGAGGTGATCGACCTGTTTCTCGACGAAGAATCCCAATCGCTGGCGATGCTGATCGACTTTATCGGCAAACCCGTGTCGCTGGCGGTGGAAAACAGCTACACGCAGGAGCAGTTTGACGTGGTGTTGGTTTAGCCAGCCAACCGTTTGACCTTGCCGACATATAGAAACCTTTGCAAAAAAGCCCTTCCTTCGACAGCCGGAACCCAAACACAGGTTTTCGGCTGTTTCCTCCCCCAATCACTCCTGATTTTACCCAAATACCCCCTTAA
>NZ_JBKGTW010000066.1:0-7886 GCF_046546535.1 Neisseria sp. WLZKY-1 | reverse complement strand
GGGTTCTTTGACGATTCAGGTACTGTTCGATCGGCTGCCAATCAATCACTTGATCCAACTTCAATAGTGGGAAGCGGTCGATGTGTTTGGCAATCATGGCTTGGGCGGTTTGCTGGAAGAAGGTGCTCATGAGAAATCCCCTAAATGTCTTGGTGGGAATTTAGGGGATTTGGGGGGATTTTGCAAAGGTCTCGGCCTGAATTTTTTGCCGTACAGGCTTTGCGAGGCTGCGCATGAAAATGCAGTGAGACAAACTAGGGCGTGTTGACATTCAGCTTGCGAAGCGGTTTTTTGAGGAAAAATTCGCGCCTGCAAGGAAAAAAGCGCAGCAAGATTGGACATCTTGCGAGCATTTTTGACGCGGCAGGCGTGGATTTTTACCAAAAATACCGCCGCAAGGCTGATTGTCAACACGCCCTAGGGAAGATATAGTGATTAAAAATAAATAGATACAAGGCAGCAAGGTGCGGCAATGCCGCAGATTGTCGTGTCGCTCCACTATAAACAGGCCGTCTGCCATCGGAAAGCCGTCAACAATAAACACAATAATGAGGCCGTCTGAAAGCGAAGCTTCAAAGAAGTGAAAACGGACAACGGGTTTCAGCTGCCTTGGCCGTGCGGTCTTATTCGGTGCAGGCTTGGGTAGTTGCTTCATAGCGTTTCTGTTCGCGGGGAAAGTGTTCGCCTGCGTAGAAAGAGGGATGGGCTCCGGGCGTGAAGCGGTACGCAATCTCGGCAAGGGTGCGGCGGCAGGCGGCTTTATCGCCGGTGTGCAGGTAGCTGTCGGCCAGATCATTGTAGATTTTGATTCGGGATGCGTCGGTGGCAAAACGATCGCATTGTTCGATGTATTGTTTTTTGATTTCCAGGGCTTCGGGGTAGCGTTGGGCGCGGTAGGCAGCCTGAAAGCGCTGTTCGGCGGCTTTGCTGCCTTGCGGGGTGCACAGGGCGGGGACGGCGGTGTATCTGCCTTTGAAACTGCCGCCCGCGTCGCAGTAGCGGCTGCATTCGCCTTCGGGGGTGACGGTGAGTTTGTCTTGTTTTCGGCCGTCGAATGCAAAGCGGACGACGCAGCCTTGGCCGTCGCGCCAAGCGCCGTTTTTGATGCGGCCTTCGAGCTTGCATTGGCTGCGGTAGAGGTTGATGGATTGCAGCTTGAAGCGGCTGCCTTGGATGTCGGCCCTGCCGGTGATGCCGTCGTCGATGTCGATGGTGTACTGTCGGGCAGCGGCGGTAGCGGCAAGGGTGCAGAGAAGAGCGGCGAAGAGGTGTTTTTTCATGTCGGGGCTTCTTTCTGTTTTCGTGAAACGGATTTCAAACGGCCTTTGAGGCCGTCTGAAAACCCTGTGGGGCAGGTTTTACAATCCGTTGTTTTTTTATGGGTTTCGTGTTGCCGTGTACCCGCCTTTACAGTTTGCCGGAGAACGGCGGCGGCAGTGCGCCCGTGCGGAATAGTTTTTTGCCCGATTTTCTGTTCATCGCTATCTCCAAAAAGGTTCCTCCGAAAACGGAAGGCCGTCTGAAAACCGCCGATTCTGCGTGGTGCGGTGGTTTTCAGACGGCCTCCGTGTCATTTGCTGTGCAAAAAGCGGGGAACGGCTTCCCAGTCGGCGGCCATGATGAGGGGGACGGCTTCGAGGGATTTGGCGACGGCGCGGTCGATGAGTTCGCGCTCGGCGGCGGAGGGTTTGTTGAGGACGTAGCCGACGACGAGGTTGCGGTCGCCCGGGTGGCCGATGCCCAGGCGCAGGCGGTAAAAATTGGGCGTGCCGAGTTTGGCCTGGATGTCTTTGAGGCCGTTGTGGCCGCCGTTGCCGCCGCCGAGTTTGAAGCGGATGCTGCCGCAGGGGATGTCGAGTTCGTCGTGGACGGCAAGGATTTCTTCGGCTTTGATTTTGTAAAACTGTGCCAGCGCGCCGACGGCTTTGCCGGAGAGGTTCATATAGGTGTCGGGCTTGATGAGCCACACTTCGCCTTCGGGGCGGGCGACGCGGGCGACGTGGCCGGAGAATTTTTTTTCATGCTTCCACACGGCTTTCCACTGCCACGCGAGTTCGTCGAGAAACCAGAAGCCGGCGTTGTGGCGGGTGTGTTCGTATTCGCTGCCGGGGTTGCCGAGGCCGGCGATGAGTTTGATGGTCATGGTTTTTTCGCTTTTTTGTCGGCCGCGCTTTCGGCCGCGCGGCGGCGGCGGGCGGTTTTGGGGTCGATAAGGAGGGGGCGGTAGAGTTCGACGCGGTCGCCGTTTTGCAGGATGGTGTCGTCTTTGACCTGCCTGCCGAAGATGCCGAGGGGGGCTGCGGGGTCGGCATGGGGAAAGGCGGCGGCAAGGCCGCTGTTTAAGACGGCCTGCCGTGCGGTGGTGCCCTCGGGCACGGCGAGGCGTTGCAGGAACTGCCTGTCCGCTTCGCCGTAGGCGATTTCTATGGTGATGTCAGCCATGGCGTCTGCCCGCTTCGGCAACAAAGGCTTCGACGAGTTTGCCCGCGAGGTGGCCGAACACGGGGCTGATGAGGGCGGCGAGCAGGGGGTTGGCAAAGTCGTATTCGAGCTTGAAGGCGATGCGGCAGCAGTCGCCGCCCAAATCTTCAAACTGCCACGAGCCGCGCAGGGTTTTGAAGGGGCCGTCGAGCAGATCCATGCGGATTTCGCGGCCGGGGATGTTGCGGTTACGGGTGGCGAAAGACTGTTTCACGCCTTTGTAGTCCATGTGCAGGCGAGCTTCGAGTTGGTTTTCCGTGCGCGAGAGGATTTCGGTTTTGCCGTACCAGGGCAGGAACTGCGGGTAGTCTTCGACTTTGTCGACCAGGTCGAACATCTGCTGCGCGCTGTGGGGGACGAGGACGTTTTTTTCTACGGTTTTCATGCGGTGCGGCCGAGCGGAAAAGGCGGGATTATAGCGGGAATGAAAATGTCGGGCGCGGTATTGCGCTTTGGCGGTACGGTGCGCCCGAAAGGCCGTCTGAAAGTGGCGGACGGCGGGTTTCAGACGGCCTTATTTCTTCATCAGGAAGCCGATCAGCAGTTCTTTGAACAGGAAGCCGAAGACGCCGAGACCGAGGACGAAGAAGAGGATGAACATGCCGAATTTGCCGGCATTGGATTTTTTGCCGAGGTCGTAAACGATAAAGCCGAGGAAGATAACGAGGACGGTGAGGCAGATACGCATTGCCCAGGCAGTGAATTCCGCTTCGCTCATGGTGTTTTTTCCTTGTTTGATGTGTGTTGTAGGGGATTTTGTTTTTCAGACGGCCTTTTGCTGTTTGAGGCCGTCTGAAACGGCGGTTTAGCGGTTCATCGCCTGTTCGAGGTCGGCAATCAGGTCGTCGGCGTCTTCAAGGCCGATGGAGAGGCGCAGCAGGCCGTCGGTGATGCCCGCTTCCAGTTTGGCTTCGGGGCTCATGCGGCCGTGGGTGGTTGTCCACGGGTGGGTGATGGTGGAGCGCACGTCGCCGAGGTTGGCGGTTTTGGAGAAGATTTTGACCGCGTCAAGCAGCTTCCATGCGGCTTCCTGCCCGCCCTTCACTTCAAACGCCAGCACGATGCCGCCCGCCTGCTGCTGTTTTTTCACCAAATCCGCCTGCGGGTGGTCGGGGAGGCCGGAGTGGTAGACGTGTTTGACTTGCGGCTGGTCGCGCAGCCAGGCGGCGATTCGGTCGGCGTTGGCGCATTGTTTTTCGATGCGCAGCGGCAGGGTTTCCACGCCGCTGAGCAGCACCCAGGCATGGAAGGGCGACATGGACATGCCGCAGGCGTTCATATACATCTGCACCTGCTGCATGAGTTCTTTGCGGCCGACGATGACGCCGCCCTGCACGCGGCCGTGGCCGTCGATGGCTTTGGTGGCCGAGTGCACCGACAAGTCCGCGCCGAATTTCAGCGGCTGCTGCAAAACGGGGGTAAGGAAGCTGTTGTCCACCACCAAAAGCGCACCCGCCGCGTGGGCAACAGCGGCGAGTTTTTCGAGGTCGGCCACTTCGTTTAGCGGGTTGGACGGGGTTTCCAGAAAGAGCATTTTGGTGTTGGCGCGCACGGCGGCCTGCCACTCTGCGGGGTCGGTTTGTGAAACGTAGCTGATTTCGATGCCGAAACGGGCGATGTGGTTGTTGAGTAGGCCGACAGTGGTGCCGAACAGGCTGCGGCTGCATATCAGATGGTCTCCCGCGCTGAGGAAGGTGAGGATGGCTGCGTTGACGGCGGCCATGCCGGTGGCGGTGGCGACGGCGGCTTCGCCTTCTTCAAGGATGGCGATGCGGCGGGCGAAGGCGGCGGTGGTGGGATTGGCGGTGCGGCTGTAGGTATAGCCCTGTTTTTCTCCTTTGAAGAGGGCGGCGCCGTCGGCGGCGCTGTCGAACATAAAGCTGCTGGTGAGGAAAAGCGCTTGGTTGTGTTCGTTAAACTGGGTTTGCTCTTTTGCGCCGCGAATGGCGAGGGTTTGCGGGTGGAGTGTGTCGTTCATGTGAAAATCCGTTTGTGAAATCGGGTAAAGGCGGCATTCTGCGCCTGTTTGCGGGTGCTTTCAAGGCGGGGGCGGTTGGAGGCCGTCTGAAAAACGGGTTTCAATGAGGTTAAAAACGGGTTTCAGACGGCCTTATCCTTCCAGCCGGCCGTCGGTCATGGTGAGCACGCGGTCGAAGCGGGCGGCGAGTTGGTCGTCGTGGGTGACGACAACGAGAGCGGTGTCCAGTTCGGCTTTCAAATCCAGCATCATGTCGAGGACGTTTTGCGCGTTTTTGCGGTCGAGGTTGCCGGTGGGCTCGTCGGCCAGAAGGCAGGCGGGTTCGGTGACGAGGGCGCGGGCGATGGCGGCGCGCTGGCGCTCGCCGCCGGAGAGTTCGCCGGGGCGGTGCTGCACGCGCTCTTTGAGACCGGCTTTTTCCAGCATGGCGAGGGCGCGGCTGCGTGCTTCGTCTTTGGGTGTTTTACCGATTAAAAGCGGCATCATCACGTTTTCCAACGCGGAGAATTCGGGCAAAAGGTGGTGGAACTGGTAGACAAAGCCGAGGCGGCGGTTGCGCAGGGCGCTCAAATCTTTCTGGCTCATTTGCGAGAGGTCGCTGCCCATCAGGCTGACGCGGCCGGAGGTGGGTTTGTCGAGGCCGCCCAGAATGTGTAGCAGGGTGGATTTGCCGCTGCCCGACGAGCCGATGATGCTGATGCTTTGCCCTTTGTCCACCTGCAAATCGAGATTGTCGAGCACCTGCACGTCCAAAACGCCGTCGTTGTAGCTTTTGCAGACGGCCTCACAGGCCAATACGGGATTATTCATAGCGCAGTGCCTCCGCAGGTTCGGTTTTGGCCGCCCGCCAGCTCGGATAGAGTGTCACCAGAAGGGACAGGCCGATGGAGATGGAAACGATGGTGGCAACGTCGCTCCATACGATGTGCGAGGGCAGATAGTCGAGGAAATACACTTGCGATTCGATGAGTTTGCGTCCCATCAGCCCTTCCGCCCATTTGAGGATGGCGCCGATGTTAGCCGCCAGCAGCAGGCCGAACACCGTGCCGAAAGCCGTGCCGATCAGCCCCAAGAGCGCGCCCTGCACAAAAAAGATTTTCATGATGCCCGAAGGCGGCAGACCCTGCGTGCGCAGGATGGCGATAGCCGACTGCTTTTCGGTAACGGTCATAATCAGGGTGGAAATCAGGTTGATGGAGGCGACGAGGCTGATGAAGAACATAATCACAAACAGCATTTTCTTTTCCAGCTCGACGGCGTTGAAATAGGATTGGTTGCTGAACGTCCAATCGCGCACCCAAACCTTATCCTGCTCGCCAGCGGGCAGCAGGGAAGCGGCCACGGCGGGGGCGTTCTGCGGATCGGCGAGTTTCAGGCGCAATCCGGCAAAACCCGTGTCGAGGCGGTAAAGCGTCTGCGCGTCATCGATATGGGTGAGCGCCAGCGCGTTGTCGAGCTCGTAGATGCCGGTTTTCACCGTACCCACCAGATTAAACTGCTTCAAACGCGGCACCATGCCCGCGGGCGTAACGTTGCCCTCCGGCGTAATCACGGTGACCTTGCCGCCCGTTTCCACGCCCAGCGCTTCGGCCAAACCGCTGCCGAGGATGATGTCGAACTCGCCCGGGCGCAGGCTCTCGAAGCCGCCCGAGGGCATGTCCCGCCAATAGTCGACCACCTGTTTTTCTTCGGCGGGATCGATGCCGCGTATCTGTACGCCGCGCACTTCGCCGTTGTTGGCCAACAGCGCCTGATCGGCGATATAGGGCGCCGATCCGACCACGTTTTTATTATCCGCCACCAGCTTGCGCAAATCCTGCCAGCTCCCGCCGCCCGCGTCGTAAAAACCGATTTCCGCATGGGGCGCGACACTGAAAAGCTGGCTGCGCACGTCTTTCTGAAAGCCGTTCACCACCGAAATCACCGTAATCAGCGCCATCACGCCGATGGCGATGCCGACGATTGAAATGATGCCGATAAACGACATAAAACCGCTGCGCTTCTTCGCCCGAAGATAGCGCAGCCCGATCCACGTTTCCACTGAAAGCATTGCGTCCTACCGTGAAAAATAAAAGGCGGCATTGTACCGTAAAGGCCGTCTGAAAGCTCCGTTTCAGACGGCCTGTGCCGTTTGGGCTATAATCGCGCTTTTTTTGCCAAACCGAATAAAAATGTCCAACAAACCCAAATCCGAACACGAAAACAACAAGCTGCACAAACGCCTGCGCCATGCTGTGGGCGACGCGATCAACGATTTCAACATGATCGAGCCGGGCGATAAAATCATGGTCTGCCTCTCCGGCGGCAAAGACAGCTACGCCCTCTTAGACATCCTGCGCCATTTGCAGGCCTCCGCCCCGATTGATTTCGAGCTGGTTGCCGTCAATCTCGACCAAAAACAGCCCGGTTTCCCCGAAGAAGTGCTGCCCACCTACCTCGAAAGCATCGGCGTACCCTACAAAATCGTCGAAGAAGACACCTATTCCACCGTCAAACGCGTGCTCGACGAAGGCAAAACCACCTGTTCGCTGTGCAGCCGCCTGCGCCGCGGCATCCTCTACCGCACCGCCAAAGAGCTCGGCTGCACCAAAATCGCCCTCGGCCACCACCGCGACGACATCATCGCCACGCTGTTTTTAAACATGTTTTACGGCGGCAAACTCAAAGCCATGCCGCCGAAACTCGTGTCCGACAACGGCGAACACATCGTTATCCGCCCGCTGGCCTATGTGAAGGAAAAAGACCTTATCCGCTACGCCGAAATCAAGCAGTTCCCCATCATCCCCTGCAACCTCTGCGGCTCGCAGCCCAATTTGCAGCGGCAAATCATCGGCGACATGCTGCGCGACTGGGACAAACGCTTTCCCGGCCGCATCGAGAGCATGTTCTCCGCATTGCGAAACGTCGTCCCCTCGCATCTGGCCGACACCGATCTTTTCGATTTCGCAGGCTTGCAGCGCGGGCAAAACCTGAAACACGGCGGCGATTTGGCTTTCGACAGCGAAACCCTGCCCGAGCGCTTTTCAGACGGCCGCGACGACGACGAAGTGAAAATCGCCAAGCCGCGCAAAGTGTTCAACATCCTCGACAACCGCAAATAGCGGCAAACAGAGCAAAGGCCGTCTGAAAACACTTTTCAGACGGCCCTTACAGTTGAAAAACCGTCTGAATGAGGCCGTCTGAATGAGGCCGTCTGAATGAGGCCGTCTGAATGAGGCCGTCTGAATGAGGCCGAGACCTTTGCAAAATCCCCCCAAAATCCCCTAAATTCCCACCAAGACATTTAGGGGATTTTCCATGAGCACCTTCTTCCAGCAAACCGCCCAAGCCATGATTGCCAAACACATCGACCGCTTCCCACTATTGAAGTTGGATCAGGTGATTGATTGGCAGCCGATCGAACAATACCTGAATCGTCAAAGAACCC
>NZ_JBKGTW010000065.1:0-8196 GCF_046546535.1 Neisseria sp. WLZKY-1 | reverse complement strand
GGCCTGCCCGACTTGACCTTCCGGCTTTCTGCTTCTGTGGTGACTTGCAGCATTTCATGAAAAAGGACGGGCGTTACACCTGTGAGCCGTTTGAATTCCCTGTCGCTTCTTTGGATTAGGTTTTCGTATTTCATTTGGAAATTGTAAATCTTCAGGATACTTTCGCAAGAGGTCTATTGATCAGCCTTTGCCGCTTATCCACAGAATCTGTGCATACCTGATAAGAAATGGGGATAAGGCATTATGTTATATAAGAAAAAGAGATTGCTTAAAAAACGGTATCTTCTTTCCTGAAAAACAAAAAAACAACCCCCGCCAAAGCAGCCTTCAGGCTGCTTTTTTATGCCTGTCGTCTCTGTAAGTTATCTCTGTATAGAGTCCGGCTTTTTTGAGCAAAGAGCTTGTACCGTTTTGTGCAGTGTACTTTGTCCGATTTGTACAAAGACGTGATAAAAAAGGGAAATTTAAACAGGCAAAAAACGGCCGAAAATTAGGAAAAAAACCGTTTTGTCGGAGAAAACCGGCCGTTTTTCGGGCAAAAAAATCCCGCCGGCGGCTTTTTAACGGCTCGGGCGGGCGGAATTGGCGGTTTGGGCAGGAAAAACGGCCGGGTTTACGGTTTGCAGGCAGCCTGAAAGCGGCTGTACCGTAAAGTCAGCCGTTTCAGCATTTTTTCAGAAGATCCAGCGTTTTTCGCCGGGCTTCGTTGTCGGGGTTGCGGGGCGGTGGGTCAGGCGGCGGTTTGGCCTTTTCGGCCATTGCTTTTTGATACTCGGCCACCATAGCGGCGTTGCCGTCTTTGGCGGCAGCAGGTTTGGGGCGGTTTTCCGGGGCGTAGAAGCCGAACCAGCCGCCGTTGATGGCATTGGTGATGATTAAGGACAGATCCAGCTTTCTCTTATGAAAACCGGTCAAGGTTTTGAGCAGGTTTTTCTTTTGCGCAGCGGTCAGGGCTTTGCCTTTTTCCGTACGCATTTTGAGATAGGCATTCCACAGATCCAAGGGCACAAAGGCAGGCAGCCTGAAACCGTTGGCATCGAACTGTTCGCCGGATTTGAATGCAGGCGCGGGAAGGCCGCGCACCTTGGTGTAAATCAGCTCGGCCAGTTTGGCCACGTTTAAGAGCCAGTGCATTTTGCCGTGAACGCCGCCGCGCCGGTATTGGATGATGCCCAAATCCAGCAGACAGGCACGCGCTTTCTGATAGCCGCGCCGGGTCATGCCCAGCTCTGCTTTCAGATGTTCGGCGGTCTTGTAAATCCACCCGCAGCGGGTACGGTAGTCCGGCTGCTGCTCCGCCCATTCCGTCCAGTGGAACAGGTTGGCCAGCAGTTCGCACGCCTGCATATTGCCGTCGCACAGCGGAACAAAATCCGTGTACAGCGGAGAGAAGGCTTGCGTCAGGTGGGGTTTGAGATCAGGGATGAGCATGGCTTAGATACGTTTTTGAGTGTTATCCCAAATTTCTAAGGCATCATCACGTAAATCATAGCGACTGACTGCTCCATCTGTTGCAGCTTCAATATCAATCGCCATTTTTGCAGACGGTATCCTACGCCCTGTAGATATATGAGTAAGGTACACAGGGTGGCAACCGATTTTTTCAGCCAAAGTCAATCTTGTGCCACGCGGCATCTTTTTAAAATAATCGGATAATTTCATGAAAGCTCCTACAATTAGGCAGTCAATATATCATTTGATAAACTTTTAAGCAATGTTTGTTTATCTGTTGCGCGTTTTATCGACGTTCTATTCTTGGTAGATTCGTTAACTATGGATACCAAAGAAATCAGACGAGCTAATCTGCGCCTTTTGGCTGAACAGTATGGCGGACAGCGCGCATTGGCAGATAAAGCAGATATTGTTCCAAGCCAGTTGAGTCATATTATTGGCATGAACCCCATTCGAAATTTGGGCGAACAGCTCGCTCGAAAGATTGAACGGAATCTTGGTTTAAGTACGGGGTTTTTAGACCAGCCTTCTCCCGTGCACTTATCGGAAAACGCATTTCCGCTTGAAACGTCTATTTACCTTCCTTTAATTGAAGTCTCCGTTAGTTCAAACAGCAATTCGTTCGAACTAAAAAAAATTGCGGATGGTGCTTTGACTAAAAAATGGCTGTTAGACAACGGGGTATCATCTGAAAAAGTGTTTGAATATAATTTTAGCGATAATAATATGTCGCCCAATCTGATAGTTAACGACCGTTTGATTGTTGATGCCACACAAAATGAATGGGTTGATGCAAATGTGTTTTTGGTTTGTATGAACGGACGCCTATATGTGAAGCGATTTTTTAGACTAATTGGGGATGAGTTTAGGTTGTCTAGCGATAATACAGATAAAGCATTATTTCCCGATTTAATTATCCCTTTTTCTAAAATGGGCGAAATTGGGATTGTGGGACGTGTAATTACAGTGCTGAGAAATTTATTTTAAAAACAAGATTCCTGGAAATTTTTAGGTAGTCTGTCACATAACTGGTTTGAGACCAATCCACGGAAAAAGCAGCCTGAAAGCTAAATGTGCTTTCAGGCTGCTTTCCTATTTATCAAGTTCTCGTTGCGTTGATAAAGCTATGTATATCGCTTGCGCAATCTCTTTGCTAATCAAATCCCTATTTAATACCAACTCAGGAAGTTGTTCAGGGATTACAACAAATGCTTCATCTCTCAACAATTTAATATTGATTTGACTATCGTCATCAATAGAAATAATCCAAGCCTTGTTTGCTAACCATGTAATGAAGTCGGAATCATTCAAAAAAGGGGAGTTTTGCATTTTTTGCTCCTTAATAAGCCAAATGAAAATGCAAAGCGTTATTACTCGGCGAATTCCATTGTCCCTTGTAGAAAAAATCCCACAAAAATAAATCAAATGATAAATTTCACTTGCTTTTAAATTTATCATTTGATAAACTTGCAAACATTGAAGCAATACCTTGATCCTTAACAATCCGTCAGCGTTGCAGCCGCCCAGCAATCAGGGGAAAGCGTTAACAGGCTGCCGGCCTTATCCGACAGGCCGATGCAAGTAAATGCCGTGCATCCGGGTGGCGCGTTCGCGTCCGGTAACAGGCGGCAGCCGGACGTATCTTGTAATCGGGGCGTATCCCCGATGCGGGGCGATAATCTACGGACAAGCCCCAACCGACAATTTGACTTCAAACCCGCATCTGCGGGCAAACGGGTTTGACCCGTCTATATATAAAGCCGTCTTTTCAGACGGCCTGAACATTATCCAAATTCAAGCCTGCTTGTGCAGGGCATGAGCAGGCTTCTGTTTGGGGAATTGTCCTTTTGATAAAACAAGCAGGGAGATAAGCAAAAAACAGAACATTATTAAATCAAACCTAACTCTAACGGCAGGCTTGTCGTTTCCACCGGCAGTAAAGGCGGAAAGGACGCAGCGGCGCAGGTGTGGCCTGTCGTTACCGTATACTTTGAGACACCGCAGCTTTGTCTTGGCCGGGGCATTAACGCATGAATAGGCCGGTATTCTCTTCTAGGCAGCCTGAAATCGTTTTCAGGCTGCTTTTTTAAGACCAAATCAGGAGATTTGACTATGACTTTTATGAAGAACAAACCCAAACCGCAAGCAGTTACCGAAGCGGGCGTTTATCCGACGCAGGCTGCTGCCCTACGGCTGGTGGACAGACTGATGTCCGGCAGCGTTCGGGCGGCATCCGTCAGCAGATGCGCGGAAGGATGGGCAGTGCGGGTTGTCAGAATATGAAAAAGCCGCTTTCTTGCAAAAGCGGCTTCTTCATCGGTGAAAACAGGGTAATCACGCTGTGAGAGGCCGCAATTATCCGGTTTTTATCTGACAAAAGCAAGGATGCTGCCGCACTATCGGGCGGCATTTTTATTGTTCCGCCCTTGGCGGATATTTAGGAGTCAATTATGAAAGTAAAAATCAAAACTCTGTTTGCCGCCGCCGCTGTTGCCGCCGTTTTGCCGGTTCAGGCTGCAGCCTTGGACAAAGTGCAGGATTTGGGCAAAGAGCTGACGGGGGATACCGGCTTGGCCTGCGAGGCCATTCTGTGTTTGTCGAGCAGCGAGCGTCCGGGCGAGTGTGCCCGTTCCCTGCAGCGTTATTTCTCAATCAATCACAAACGGCTGGGCGATACCATCAGAGCACGGTTCAATTTCCTCAATCTTTGTCCCGCCGCAAAAGAGGAGGGGATGTCCGATCTGATTGGCGCACTGGCAAACGGAGCCGGACGGTGTGATGCGAAGTCGCTCAACAAAATGCTGAAATACGTCGTAGAAACACAGGTATGTAGAGGATATTACAACGAGTGTAAGGAAATCAAGGAAATACGCATCAGTAACACTCCGCCGTCTTACTGTAGCGCATACTTTAACCATCCGTGGACGGACATGGACAAAGGCGTGCGCTATGAAGGTACGCCGGAAAAAGGCGGCCGGTGGGTGGGACGCTGAAAGAAAAACCGCTTCACTTCTGCTTGGAGTGCGTGCGCTCCGAACAGCTTGCCCGCAGCAGCGAATCTGCGGGTCTTTTTATTCACAGAGGCCGTCTGAAACTTCATTTTCAGACGGCCTCAATTACAGGAAAAAAATTCATCTTATGAAAGAAGTCCATTTTATTGCCCAAGGTAAGGGAGGAGTAGGCAAATCGTTCATCGCATCGCTGATTGCCCAGTATTTGCATGAAAGAAACGCAGGGGAAGAATTGCACTGTTACGACACAGACCCCGTCAATCCAACATTCAGCCGTTACCGGCAACTGCAACCCCAAACCGTCAACATTCTGACGGAAAACAACCATATCGACACCCGCCGCTTCGACGGTTTGATGGAAGAGCTGATCGAAGGGGAGGGCATAGCCGTAGTAGACAACGGTGCGGCAACCTTTGTTCCTCTGATGTCCTATCTGGCCGATAACCAAGTACCCGAACTGCTGCGTGACGCAGGCGTACGCACGGTGGTTCATGTGCCGCTGAACGGCGGACAGGCGTTGGATGACTGCATGGGCGGGCTGCTGCAATCCCTGAACAGCATCAAAGCAGAGTTTGTGGTATGGCTGAATGACTTCAAAGGCAAAGTGGAACAGGACGGCAGGCAGTTTTACGACTACAAAGTCTATAAAACGCACAAAGACGCCATCCTTGGCATCGTCCGCCTTGAAAACCGTAATCCGGATACCTTCGGTATAGATATTGCGCAAATGACCGAACGCAATCTGACTTTTGCCGAAGCGGCCGCCCATCCCGATTTCAAAGTGATGGCACGCAGCCGTCTGCACCGTGTCAAACAAGACGTATGGCGGCAGTTGGACGGATTGCCGCTGCTGTCGCAGGAGGATGCCGTCCATGCCGGATAAACCTGATAGATCTGCATCAGTCATTTTGAAAGAAGCAGTGGACGCCGTATTTGTCGAGACCGGCATCAAAGTCGACACCGACGATCCGCTGGTAGCCGTACTGGCCGTCCACCGGCGTTATCTCGAACAAACCCGTGAAGAATGGCGTCAGGAACAGACGGAACAGATGCAGGCATTTTTGGAGCGGTTTGAAAAGACCGCTGCCGCCATCGCCGAATCTGCCGAAGAACTGGAAAACAACCGCCAAATCATTATGGCGGAGATTATGAACGCCAACAGTAAAGAGATAGCGGCAATTGAAGACAAGCTGCTCGGATCGGCAGGGCTGAAAATCCAAAAACAGTTTCGTGCCGATACGGAAGATCTGCTGGACAGAATCCGCAGATGCCTGATACAGGCGGGAGTGCTGCTCGTCACGGCACAGATACTTCTTTTATCTGCTGTCGTATGGATATCCGGGAAATAAAGGGAAGTGAATAGAGTGAACAATATGGAACAACTCACCCCGCAAGAAACCGCCGTTTTGGTGGATTTTTTAACGCAAGATTACGAGAACTTCTCCTCATACTGCCTTTTTCGTGCCGACAATGCCGATGGCGGCGAACGACTGCACAACCATATCCTGACCAAACTGAAAAACCTCTGTAATCCGCAGCCGGATGAGGCGGGCGAACATCAGATTGCACTGGCCGAAGCACAAATACTCGGCTTTGTTCACGGCAGAGGCGGCTACTCCCTGGCTTCACTGTTTGAAAGCATGGGACTGCAACGCAGAGAGTGGGAAGCCATCAAAGCCGGCTACCCGATACGTTGTTATCTTGATGACAACGATATCGGCGAAATAGAACAAACCGTCAAGGCAGCCTGAAACTTTCAGGCTGCCTTTTTATCAAGAGAAAACCATGCAGCCATTGGCACAGCCAACCTATAACGTTGAGGAAGCAGCAGCCTTTCTCAAAGTCCACCCGCAGACCGTGCGCGACTTTATCCACGCAGGAAAAATTGCCGCTGTCAAAGTAGGGCGTAGTTTCGTTATCCGCTACAGCGCCCTTGACGCTTTTCTGACTGAAAAAGAGAATGAAGCCGTGCAGGCATCGGCTTCAAGCAGGAGTGAATTATGCCTAAACAACAAAAATGCCCAAGATCGGGCATCTATCAAAGAAACGGCACTTGGTATATTGACATCAGGACAGCAGGCGGCGAAAGAATTAGACGAACTGCTGGCACCCAAGACCGCGCAAAAGCCGAAGCACTACTTGAGCAACTAAAACACGAACTGTGGCAGCAGCAGAAACTTGGCGTCAAACCGAAACGCCTGTGGGACGAAGCTGCCGTAAAGTGGATACACGAAAAGGGAGGGAAAAAGAGTATCAGAGACGACATTGCCCGCCTGCGTTATCTTGCCGCCCTGCGCGGCAGGGAACTGGGCAGCCTCGACCGCCGTTTCATCATGCAGACAGTGGAAGCACTGCCCTGCGGCAACAGCACCAAAAACCGCTATCTCGCCCTTATCCGCGCCATTCTCAATAAGGCCGAACGCGAATGGGAGTGGATAGACAAAGCTCCGAAACTGACGCTATACCGTGAACCGAAAAAGCGCATCCGTTGGCTCAAACCCGAAGAAGCGCAACGGCTGCTGGACGTACTGGCCGACGGTTATCCGTTGTTGCACGACTTGGCTGCCTTCTCGCTGGCCACCGGCCTGCGGCAGCGCAACGTGCTGGATTTGAAATGGGAGCAGATCGACCTGCACCGCCGCACCGCATGGATAGAAGCAGACCAAGCCAAAGGCGGACAGGCCATATCCGTGCCGCTTAACCAAACCGCCATGCAGATACTGACGGTGAAACCGCGCCGTATCGGCTATGTGTTTGTACAGCCTAACGGCCGAAAGCTGCAAAATATCAGCAGCAAGGTTTGGAAAAAGTGTTTGGAGAAGGCCGGAATCGAAAACTTCCGCTGGCACGATCTGCGCCATACATGGGCAAGCTGGCTGATCCAGCGCGGCGTGCCGATGGCCGTTTTGAAAGAAATGGGGGGCTGGGAAAATGCCAAGATGGTTGAGCGTTACGCCCACCTGTCGTCTGAAAACCTGCTCAAACACGCGGATGTTTTGGACACAATTTGGACACAAGGGCAAAATCAGCAAAACGGAGGGCAAAGAAAAAACCACCTAAACACTTGTTTAGATGGTTTGAATTTGGCTCCCCGACCTGGGCTCGAACCAGGGACCTGCGGATTAACAGTCCGTGGCGCGATCTGCCACAGGAGTTCGGCAACTGGAACAGCGTTTACCGCCGCTACCGCCGGTGGGTGCAATTAGATGTTTTCAAAAATATTTTCACACATCTGAACACAAATGCCGACTATGAATACACCATGATAGACGGCACCATTGTCAAAACCCATCGGCACGGTCAGGGCGCAAAAGGGGGACGCTCAAACAGGCAATCGGCCGATCCAAAGGCGGGATGACGACCAAAATCCTTGCCCTGACCGATGCTTTGGGCAATTTATGTGATTTCATACTGCTGCCCGGACAGCGCAACGACATTTGCGGCGTCCTATCACTGATTAAGGATAAAAGCTTTGGTGCACTGCTTGCCGACAAAGCCTTTGATGCAGACTGGCTGATTAAGGAATTGACACAAAAGGGTATCGAGCCCGTTATCCCCCCACGCAAAGGTCGTAACACGGAGAGGTGTTATGACCGTGGGAAATACAAATGGCGGCATCTGATTGAAAACTTTTGGGGCTGTCCTAGATAACTAGGATAAATTATCTATTACCAATTGTTTCAAAATGGAAATTTGAACTTTTATTTCACTGTTGTTAAAACGCCATTCGCAC
>NZ_JBKGTW010000064.1:0-8564 GCF_046546535.1 Neisseria sp. WLZKY-1 | reverse complement strand
AAAGGGCTGGTCGGACAAACCGTAGCCTGCCGTCCGGTACCAAGCGAAGACGGTGTGTACGAAGTCTATTTCTGCTTCTACCGCCTCGGCCGGATTGACCTGACCGACTTCTGCTAAACTGCCCGAAAAACTGTTACCCATGTCCCCGCACAGGTGTTACCTATGTGTCCGGTCTGTACACCAAAGCGCGGGGGAGGGTTGGGGTAGGGGTGGCGGTTTGCAAACCGCTGGGGCTGACGTAGATTAGCAGTTATGCTAGGCTACGAAAATGCAGATAACAAATTGTAAATTAAGCAAGAGTGTTCAAAAGAAACTACTTGAATTTTTTGTACTCCAAGTTACCGCCCGTTCCGCTGCCGATATTTTGCGTATTCAACCCAACTCCGCTATTCTGTTCTACCGCAAAATCCGCATGGTTATCAGCCATTATCTGGCCTTGGCTGCCGATGAGGTTTTTGATGGCTCTGTCGAGTTGGATGAAAGCTATTTCGGCGGACGGCGTAAAGGCAGACGTGGTCGCGGTGCGGCAGGAAAAGTGGTTGTCTTCGGCATTCTGAAACGCAACGGACGGGTCTATACCGTTGTGGTGGATAATGCCAAGTCCGAAACGTTACTCCCTGCCATCAAAAAGAAAATCATGCCGGACAGCATTGTTTATACCGATAGTCTGAGCAGTTACGACAAGTTGGACGTGCGTGGTTTCATCCATTACCGCATCAAACATTCCAAGGAATTTGCAGACCGCCAGAACCACATCAACGGCATTGAGAATTTTTGGAATCAGGCGAAACGCGTCTTGCGCAAATACAACGGAATCGATCGCAAATCTTTCCTGCTGTTCTTGAAAGAATGCGAATTTCGGTTTAACTTCGGCACACCGTCCCGACAGCTAAAAATCTTGCGGGATTGGTGTGGAATTTAGGGCTAATCTACGTCAGCCCCAAACCGCTTAGCTGCAAACCTTACCGATCCTGTCGGAACGTTTGGAAACCCGTGCATCGCGGGGCGGCACATCCCCCGCTGTCGAAAATAAAAAGGCCGTCTGAAACGGTGTTCAGACGGCCTTTTGCCGTTGGCGGCTGCACAGGAAACGCGTTTGCAGAAACGCCATTCCCGCGTTTATGCCCCGAAGGGGTATAGGCGGGGACGACCTTATTTTTTCAAGTCGGCCAGAATTTCGTCGACGGTTTTTTTCGCGTCGCCGAAGCACATGACGCTGTTTTCGTTGAAGAACAGCGGGTTTTGCACGCCTGCGTAGCCGGTGTTCATCGAGCGTTTGAAGACGACGACTTCTTTCGCCTTCCACACTTCCAGCACGGGCATGCCGGCGATGGGCGAGTTGGGGTCGGTTTGCGCGGCGGGGTTGACGGTGTCGTTCGCGCCGATGACCAGCACCACGTCGGTTTCGGGGAAATCGTCGTTGATTTCGTCCATTTCCAGAACGATGTCGTAGGGCACTTTGGCTTCGGCCAGGAGTACGTTCATGTGGCCGGGCAGGCGTCCGGCGACGGGGTGGATACCGAAGCGTACTTCCGTGCCGTTTTTGCGCAGGAGCTCAGTGATTTCGGCAACGGGATACTGCGCCTGCGCCACGGCCATGCCGTAGCCCGGGGTGATGATGACGCTTTTGGCTTCTTTGAGCATTTCGGCCACTTGCGCGGGCGAGGCTTCGCGGTATTCGCCGACTTCGCCGCCGCCCTCTGCCGCCGCACCGCCGTCCGTGCCAAAGCCGCCGGAGATGACGGAGATAAAGGAGCGGTTCATCGCTTTGCACATGATGTAGGACAGAATCGCGCCGCTGCTGCCGACCAGTGCGCCGGTGACAATCAGCAGGTCGTTGGAGAGCATGAAGCCCGCCGCCGCCGCCGCCCAGCCCGAATAGGAGTTGAGCATGGACACGACCACGGGCATGTCGGCGCCGCCGATGGAGGCGACCAGATGCCAGCCGAAGGCGAAGGCGATCAGGGTCATGAGTATCAGGGCGAAGGCGCCGCCGCCGTTGGACACGAACACCAGCAGCAGGATAAAGGAGACACTCAGCGCGGCAAGGTTGAGCTTGTGTTTGTGCGGCAGTTTCAGCGGCGCGCTGCTGATTTTGCCGTTGAGTTTGCCGAAGGCCACCAGCGAGCCGGTGAAGGTGACGGCGCCGATGAAGATGCCGAGGAAGACTTCGACCAGATGGATGGTTTCCATATCGGAGGAAACGCTGCCCGGATCGATGTAGCTGTTGAAGCCAACCAGTACGGCAGCGAGGCCGACGAAGCTGTGCAGGAGGGCGATCAGTTCGGGCATTTCGGTCATTTCGACTTTTTTCGCTTTGTAGATGCCGACGGCCGCGCCGATCAGCATGGCGATGATGATCCAGCCGAAGCCGTGCGTGTCTTCGGCGAAGACGGTGGCAATTAGGGCGACGGCCATGCCGGTGATGCCGGCGTAGCAGCCCTGTTTGGCGGTTTCCTGTTTGGACAGTCCCGCCAGGGAAAAGACGAACAGCACGGCGGCAACGATGTAGGCCGCTGTAACGATTCCTTGGGACATGGTGGTTCTCCTTAATGGGGCGGATGGTAAAAAACGGGGGCAAGAGGGCGGAAGGCCGTCTGAAAATGGGTTTATGCGCGCGAGTGCAGGCCGATGCGGTTGCCTTCGCTGTCTTCGATAAAGGCGGCGTAGCCATTGGCGATGGGGTATTTGCCCTGCAACAGTTTGCCGCCGGCGGCAACGGCGGCCTGCGCGGTGGCTTCGCAGTCGGCGCACTCGAAGAAAACGGTGGTGCCGCCGTGGCCTGTCGCGGTGTCGGCGGGGTCGTGCCAGAGCATGCCGCTGGTGCCGTGGCTCTGCCAGTTGGCGGGGAAGATGAAGAAGCGGTTGGCGCCCTCGGCCGCGCCCGCCTGTTGCAGGGTGAAGGCGAAGACGGTTTCGTAAAAGCGTTTGGCGCGGTCGAGGTCGGCGGCGCGGATGCCGAACCAGGCGACGGGGTTTTGCGGGGTGTTCATGGGTTTCCTTTCGCGGTGGGGTTTTCAGACGGCCTTGACGGAGCGGAGGCCGTCTGAAAACGGGTTTCGGGTTTCAGACGGCCTGAACGGCGCTGCTTTCCGCTGCCGCCTGTTCGTGGAACGCCCGTGCCTGCCGCTCGGCCTGTCTGCCCAAGTCGTCGAGCATAAAGCCGACGTATTCGGGAAAAATATAGGCAGAGCCGAGCTTGGCTTGTGCGGCTTCGGTGGCCGGCATCAGGCTGGGGATGGGGGTGGTCTGGTCGATTTCGCCGTCCCATCCGATGATGAAACGCTTTTCTTCGTAGCGGACGGGAGCAATCGGGCATTCGCGATCGCGGCGCACGATGCACAGGGCTTGGCGGGTGAACACGTCGTACAGCCAGCCGTCGCCCCGGTCGGTGGAAAACAGCAGAAAGGCCGACGGCTCGGCGGTTTCGAAACCGGTGGCGGTAACGTAGTCTTCGCCGCGCCGGATGTGCTCTTCAAGGGTGTAACACTCTTCGGTCAGCGGGGTGCGGCCGTAACGTTCGCCCGCCGCATGGCAGGCTTGGGCATGCGACCAGTTTTGGTAGCCGGCCGCTTTGGCGGCGGCACCGAGCAGTGCGGACATCTGCCCGCCCTGTTTGGACTGCTGTTTTTTGGCCTGCGCGCGCAGGTGTTCCAGGGTTTCGCCGGTGGTGTGGATGTATTTCATTTTTTGCTTTCGGGTTTCTTTGGAGGCCGTCTGAAAGCTTTCAGACGGCCTTTTTCAGACGGCCTATCCTTTGCGGAACATATTGAGCATGCGGCGGGTGACGAAGAAGCCGCCGAAGATGTTGACGCTTGCAATCAGCACGGCAAAGAAGGCGAGGAAGGAGACGAAGCCGTTGCCCTGGCCGATTTGCAGCAGCGCGCCGACGACGATGATGCCGCTGATGGCGTTGGTGACCGACATCAGCGGGGTGTGCAGCGAGTGGCTGACGTTCCACACGACGTAGTAACCGATGATACAGGCAAGGATGAAGACGATGAAGTGGTTGAGGAAGGCGGCGGGGGCAACCGCGCCCACCCACAGCACCAGCACGGCGGCAATCACGGCGGGGGCGAGTTTTTTCCATGCGGGAACGGGCTGCGGCGCGGGTTTGGCGGCGGGGCTTTCAGACGGCCTCTGCGCCTGCTGCGGCGCGGCGGAAACCTGTATGGGCGGCGGCGGGAAGGTGATGTCGCCGTCGCGGGTGACGGTCATGTTGCGGATAATCACGTCGTCGAAATCCAGCGCGATTTCGCCGTCTTTGTTTGGGCTGAGCAGCTTGGTGAGGTTGACGAGGTTGGTGGCATAAAGCTGGGACGACTGCCCCGCCAGGCGGTTGGCCATGTCGGTGTAGCCGATGATTTTGACGCCGTTATCGGTAACGAAGAGTTCGCCCGGGCGGGTCAGCTCGCAGTTGCCGCCGGTGGCCGCGGCCAGGTCGACAATCACCGAACCGGGTTTCATGCTCTCTACCATGGCGGCGGTAATCAGCTTGGGCGCGGGTTTGCCGGGGATGGCGGCGGTGGTGATGATGATGTCGACCTCTTTGGCCTGCTCGGCAAACAGCTTCATTTCGGCGGCGATAAATTCGTCGCTCATCACTTTGGCGTAGCCGTCGCCGCTGCCGCCGCTTTCTTGCGGAAAATCGAGTTTGAGGAATTTGCCGCCCATCGATTCGATTTGTTCGGCCACTTCGAGGCGGGTGTCAAACGCGCGTACCACCGCACCCAGCGAGTTGGCCGTGCCGATAGCCGCCAAGCCCGCCACGCCCGCACCGATAACCAGCACCTGCGCGGGCGGCACTTTGCCGGCGGCGGTAATCTGGCCGGTGAAGAAGCGGCCGAAGGCGTTGGCCGCTTCGATGACGGCGCGGTAGCCCGAAATATTGGCCATGGAAGACAGGGCGTCGAGCGACTGGGCGCGGGAGATGCGCGGCACCATATCCATCGCCAGCACATTGACTTTCTTATCGGCCAGTTTTTGCACCAGCTCGGGATTCTGCGCCGGCCAGATAAAGCTCACCAGCGTCTGCCCTTCTTTCAGACGGCGGATTTCGTTGCCGTTCGGAGCGTTCACTTTGTAAACCAGCGGGCATTTCCACACTTCGGCGGCGCTGCCGGTTTGCGCGCCTGCCGCTTCATAGGCCGCGTCGTCGAAACTTGCGGCCGAACCTGCGCCGCTTTCGACGCAGACTTCAAAGCCGAGCTTTTTCAGCCCGGCAACGGTATCGGGGGTGCAGGCGGTGCGGGTTTCGCCTGCCAGGGTTTCTTTCGGGATGCCGATTCTCATGAACGTTCCTTTCGTGGGTCTGACCGTTAAACAGTTTCCGCAGGCGGCCTGCGGCGGGGCATGCAAACGTGGCCTTATAACCGAAACACTTACCATCCGCAACCGTTTTGCCGCCGTTTCGCGCCGATTGCCGCGCTTTTGCCGCCTGCGTACAATGCCGCCGCCGCCGGTTTTTCGGCCGGCGGCGCAAGCAAATCATTAAACAGTAAAAGGAAACACAAAATGCGCCTGCTCCACACCATGCTGCGCGTCGGCGATTTGCAAAAATCGCTCGATTTTTATCAAAACGTCCTCGGCATGAAGCTGCTGCGGAAAAAAGACTATCCCGACGGCCGCTTCACGCTGGCCTTTGTCGGCTACGGCGAAGAAGCCGACAGCACCGTGCTCGAACTCACCCACAACTGGGACACGTCTGCCTACGATTTGGGCAACGCCTACGGCCACATCGCCATAGAGGTAGACGACGCCTACGCCGCCTGTGAGAAGGTCAAAGCCAAAGGCGGCAGGGTCACGCGCGAGGCCGGGCCGATGATGCACGGCACGACGGTCATCGCTTTTGCCGAAGACCCCGACGGCTACAAAATCGAGTTTATCCAGAAAAACAGCGGCCGCGATTCGGTGTCGTACTGACCCTTGCCCAAGCACAAAAAGGCCGTCTGAAACCGTTTTCAGACGGCCTTTTCCCGTTCCTGTACGCATCGGCGCAATCATAAACAACTGTCCTATCCGACAGACAAGCACCCTGATAGCGTTTTAAAAATCCGAATTTCCTGTCTTTCGGCACTACCCTGTGGGATTTCTACCCCGACTACCGCCTCTCGTTCACCGTCTCGCACAACGAACGCCTGCCCGCCCCGATGGAGCTGTACTACCACGGCAAACACCTGGCCACCAACTCGTTCGAACACGGCAACAAAGCCTTAAAAAAAGAGCGTTCCAACAATTTTGAAATCGGCATCGCCCACCACGGCAGCCGCCTGCACTACAAAATCAGCGCCTACCACAACCGCTTTGCCAACTACATCCACAACGAAAACCTGCACCGCAGCGGCAACCTCTTCATCCGCCGCTACAACCAGGCCGCCGCCCGCTTTACCGGCCTCGAAGGCGAAATCGGCTTCCACATCACGCCCAAACACGAATTCACTTTGTTTGGCGACTACGTTAAAGGCAGCCTGAAAATGGATAAACCCGTTTCAGGCTGCCTTAAACCGCCCCGCGATACAAATCATCATGCATCGCCTTCATCTCGTCCCACTGCGCCCGCGCCATGGTTTCGCCGTAAAGCGACCAATATGGTACGCTTTCATAGCAATCAAAATCGTCGGGATACAAAAATCCGCTCAATTTCAGCGGCTGGGGAAACGCGATTTGCCACGGGTTTTCCAGCAAATCTGCCGTTTGCAGAAAAATGCGGCAGCGGCGGCGCAGACTTTGCCAATCTGCGCCGTGGCAAAAGCCTTCGCGCGATGTGTTTTCGGTTAAATGGCTCAAAAAGGCAGCCTGAAAACGCTCGCTAAACAGGCGCGGCTGCCAGCGGTCGCAGCGTTCATAGCGTTCTCCGCTGATGCCGTATAAATGCACCAGCAGCGGGAATAATTCAAATGAATACAACCCGATGCAGACGAATAATTGGTACAGCGGGTTGATAATTAGGTGGTTGTAATGCGTATCCAGCGTTACGGCTTGGTAATGCGCTTCGGGCGGCACGGGCACGATGCGGCGCAGGTAGAAATGTTCTAGCTGCTTTTCGGGCGGGAGCTGTACGAAGTTCATTAGGAAATAGGTTTCATATAGGGCGTGGGCGGGATCGCGCTTGCTGGGCATAGTGTTCATGGGGGCTTTCGGGTGGTTTCAGGCTGCCTAGTGCGAAAAAAATGACTGCTGGATTATAGCAGTCATTGTTTTGCAATTAGATTTCACTAATAGGCAGCCTGAAAATAGAGTAAATCCATTTTCAGGCTGCCTAAGAATTTAAGGCTAATGCTAAAATACCACTCTTTTATGTATTTAGGATAGAACTATGGCACCCAGTACCCAGTACGCACAACGAACGCCTGCCCGCCCCGATGGAGCTGTACTACCACGGCAAACACCTGGCCACCAACTCGTTCGAACACGGCAACAAAGCCTTAAAAAAAGAGCGTTCCAACAATTTTGAAATCGGCATCGCCCACCACGGCAGCCGCCTGCACTACAAAATCAGCGCCTACCACAACCGCTTTGCCAACTACATCCACAACGAAAACCTGCACCGCAGCGGCAACCTCTTCATCCGCCGCTACAACCAAGCCGCCGCCCGCTTCAGCGGCCTCGAAGGCGAAATCGGCTTCCACATCACGCCCAAACACGAATTCACCCTGTTCGGCGACTACGTTAAAGGCCGTCTGAAAAAACTGCCCGCCATCACCGGCGAAAAAATCTACAGCCAACGCGAAGACTGCACCGACGAAGACGGCGACCCGACCTACTGCGTATTGGGCACCGATACCCTGCCGCGCCACGCCGCCCGCGTACCGCCCGCCAGACTCGGATTCCGCTTGGAGAGCGCGTTGGGCAAACATTGGACGGCCAACCTCGAATACACCCGCGTCTTCGCCCAACGCCGCACCTCGCAGAGCATGTTCAGCAAAACCTACCCCAAAGTCGATATGGACGACGAAGACATCAGCGACGAAGAAAAAGCCCGCTCCGGCCGCCTGTATGCCGTACCCGCGCCCGAAGATTCCACGCGCGGCTACCACCTGGTCAATGCAGGCATCCGCTACAAAAACCGCATCGGCAAAGCCGACTACACCCTCTCGCTCGACGGCAACAACCTGCTGAACCAAAAAATCTACATCCACAACTCCTACCTGCCCTATGTACCGCAGATGGGGCGCAACTTCATTTTCGGCGTGAATGTGAAGTTTTGAGGCCGTCTGAAAAAGGCCGTCTGAAAGCAACTTGGCGCTTTCAGACGGCCTTTTCGGTTTTGCCGGGATCGTGTTTTCAATTTGGTTTTGAAGCCGTCTGAAACTTACCTGAACAACAGGGTCCGAAGCCCCCGGCACTTTGACGCAGGGAAGAGAGTCAGATGCACGGTTTCAGACGACCTTTCGGTTTCGTATGCCGGTTTTCCAAATCCGACGGCTGTTTGCAAAACGGTATAAGGCCGCCTGAAAAAACATTTGGGGCTGTCCTAGGGTCTGTTGACATTCAAGCCAGCCTTAAAACCGTAGCAGCCAGATAAATGTTGGCAGCAAAAGATTCATCCGTCTTTTCACAACGCA
>NZ_JBKGTW010000063.1:0-8811 GCF_046546535.1 Neisseria sp. WLZKY-1 | reverse complement strand
CTACCGCCTCGGCCGGATTGACCTGAACGACTTCTGCTAAACTGCCCGAAAAACTGTTACCCATGTCCCCGCACAGGTGTTACCTATGTGTCCGGTCTGTACACTCCCCCACAAGGGAGGGAGCGGGTTACAGCAGATTAAGGCGTTGCAGGTCGTCTGAAAAAGAATGCCCAAAAAATCAACAGTGGGAATTTTTCAGGTAGCCTTTATCGCAAGGCAGATGGAGCAAACGCCGCAAGCGTTTTTTCAGACGACCTTTGAATCCATCGGTAGGGCGTGTACCGCAAGGCACGCACGCGGTGGGTTGGGGGTGCAGGGAAAATGGAGAACGCGTGCGTATCGCACGCACCCTATATACAATATACAGGCTAATAGCTTGCTATCTAAATACATTTGAGGAAAAAGAATATGAACAAGTTTTCATCTGAAGTTTGCAAAGCACTTGAATATTATGTTTACCGCTTAATTGACCCAAGAAATGGTGAAACTTTTTATGTGGGCAAAGGCAAGGACAACCGGATTTTTGAACATTTGAAACAATGTTTGAAAATAACGGAAGATGGCGAGGATGAACTGACTTTGAAATATAGTAGGATTCGCGCTATCCAAAAAGCTAGATTAGAAGTTATCCATGTTATTCATCGGCATGGCATGAATGAGAAAACCGCTTTTGAAGTAGAAGCTGCATTAATAGATGCCTATCCGGGGCTATCAAATGAACAAAACGGACATGGCAATAGTGAATTTGGTTCGATGCATGTATCCGAAATACAAGATAAATACGATGCACCTGTTGCACAATTTGACAGCAATCATAATTTATTGATTATTAATGTTAATCGTTCTTTAGATAAAGAAAAATCAGCTTATGATGCGGTTCGCCTGGCCTGGCGGCTGGATGTTGAGCGGGCAAAACGTGCGCATTATATCTTAGCGGTTGAAAAAGGCTTAATTGTGGATGTTTTACAAGCGCATGAATGGCTGCCTGCTACCAAGGAAAATTTTCCTGAGCTTAATGAAACCATAGCAGGACGTTTTGGTTTTCACGGCGAATCACTTCCTGAAAACAATGAAGTCCGCCAAAAATACCAATGCAAAAGACTGCCTGAAGAATACCGTAAACGGGGTGCCAGCAATCCCGTTAAATATAGTTTTAAATAACTTGAAACCTCTAAGGTAAAACACCATGCCCAAACGTACCGACCTAAAATCCATCCTTATCATCGGCGCCGGCCCTATCGTTATCGGTCAGGCCTGCGAATTTGACTATTCGGGCGCACAGGCCTGCAAGGCTTTGCGTGAAGAAGGCTATAAAGTCATTCTGGTGAATTCCAACCCCGCCACGATTATGACCGACCCTGAAATGGCGGATGTTACCTACATCGAGCCGATTATGTGGCAGACGGTGGAGAAGATTATCGCCAAGGAGCGGCCCGATGCGATTCTGCCCACGATGGGCGGTCAGACCGCGCTGAACTGTGCGCTGGATTTGGCGCGCAACGGCGTGCTGGCGAAATACAATGTTGAATTAATCGGCGCGACGGAAGACGCCATCGACAAGGCGGAAGACCGTGGCCGCTTTAAGGAGGCGATGGAGAAAATCGGCCTCTCCTGCCCGAAATCTTTTGTCTGCCACACGATGAACGAAGCTTTGGCGGCGCAGGAACAGGTCGGCTTCCCGACGCTGATTCGCCCTTCTTTTACCATGGGCGGTTCGGGCGGCGGCATTGCCTACAATAAAGACGAGTTTTTGGCGATTTGCGAACGCGGTTTCGATGCGTCGCCCACGCATGAGCTGCTGATTGAGCAGTCTGTTCTCGGCTGGAAAGAGTACGAGATGGAGGTGGTGCGCGATAAGGCCGACAACTGCATCATCATTTGTTCGATTGAAAACTTCGACCCGATGGGCGTGCATACGGGCGACTCGATTACGGTTGCGCCGGCGCAAACGCTGACGGACAAAGAATACCAAATCATGCGCAATGCAAGCTTAGCGGTATTGCGCGAAATCGGCGTGGACACGGGCGGCTCGAACGTGCAGTTTGCGGTAAACCCTGAAAATGGCGAGATGATTGTGATTGAGATGAACCCGCGCGTGAGCCGTTCGTCCGCGCTGGCTTCCAAGGCGACGGGCTTCCCGATTGCGAAGGTGGCGGCGAAACTGGCGGTCGGCTTTACGCTGGACGAATTGCGCAACGACATCACCGGCGGCCGCACGCCCGCGTCGTTCGAGCCTTCCATCGACTATGTGGTAACCAAAATCCCGCGTTTTGCGTTTGAAAAATTCCCCGCCGCAGACGACCGCCTGACCACGCAGATGAAATCGGTGGGCGAAGTGATGGCGATGGGCCGCACCATTCAGGAAAGTTTCCAAAAAGCCCTGCGCGGCTTGGAAACCGGCTTGTGCGGCTTCAATCCGCGCAGCGAAGATAAAGCGGAAATCCGCCGCGAACTGGCGAACCCAGGCCCTGAGCGTATGCTGTTTGTGGCAGACGCGTTCCGCGCGGGCTTCACGCTGGAAGAAATCCACGAAATCTGCGCCATCGATCCTTGGTTCTTGGCGCAAATCGAAGACTTGGTGAAAGAAGAGCAGCAGGTAAGTGCAGGCTGCCTGCAAGATTTGGATTTCGCCGCCTTACGTCGTCTGAAACGCAAAGGCTTTGCCGACAAACGCTTGGCGCAGCTGTTAAACGTGAGCGAAAAAGAAGTGCGCGAACACCGCTACGCGCTCAATCTGCACCCCGTGTACAAGCGCGTGGACACCTGCGCCGCCGAGTTCCAATCCGACACCGCCTACCTGTATTCCACCTACGAAGAAGAATGCGAAGCGCGGCCGTCTGAAAACAAAAAAGTGATGATTCTCGGCGGCGGCCCGAACCGCATCGGTCAGGGCATCGAGTTTGACTACTGCTGCGTTCACGCCGCGCTCGCCCTGCGCGAATCGGGCTTTGAAACGATTATGGTGAACTGCAACCCCGAAACCGTGTCCACCGACTTCGACACCAGCGACCGCCTCTATTTCGAGCCGCTGACGCTGGAAGACGTGTTGGAAATCGTCCGCACCGAAAACCCGTGGGGCGTGATTGTGCATTACGGCGGTCAAACCCCGCTCAAACTCGCCAACGCGCTGGTTGAAAACGGCGTGAACATCATCGGCACATCCGCCGACAGCATCGACGCCGCCGAAGACCGCGAACGCTTCCAAAAAGTGTTGAACGACTTAGGTCTTCGCCAACCGCCTAACCGCACCGCCCGCAGCGAAGAAGAAGCGCTCGCCAAAGCCGAAGAAATCGGCTATCCGCTGGTGGTGCGCCCGTCTTACGTACTCGGCGGCCGCGCCATGCAGGTGGTGCACTCGCCCGCTGAGTTGCAAACCTATATGCGCGAAGCCGTGCAGGTGTCCAACGACAGCCCCGTGCTGCTCGATTTCTTCCTGAACAACGCGATTGAAGTGGATGTGGACTGCGTTTCAGATGGCAAAGACGTGGTGATCGGCGGCATCATGCAGCACGTCGAGCAGGCAGGCATCCACTCCGGCGACTCCGGCTGCTCGCTGCCGCCCTACTCGCTCAGCGAAGAAATCCAAGACGAAATCCGCCGCCAAACCAAAGCCATGGCCTACGCGCTGGGCGTGGTCGGCCTGATGAACGTACAGTTTGCCGTGCAGGACGGCGTGGTGTTTGTGTTGGAAGTGAACCCGCGCGCTTCGCGTACCGTGCCGTTTGTCTCCAAAGCCACCAGCCAGCCGCTTGCCAAAATCGGCGCGCGCGCGATGGCAGGCATCGCCCTGAAAGAGCAAGGCGTAGAACACGAAATCATCCCCGATTTCTACGCCGTGAAAGAAGCCGTGTTCCCCTTCATCAAATTCCCCGGCGTGGACACCATTCTCGGCCCCGAAATGCGCTCCACCGGCGAAGTGATGGGCGTGGGCGAAACCTTCTCCGAAGCCTATCTCAAAGCCCAGCTCGGCGCGGGCGAGCGCATGCCCGCCACCGGCAAAGTGTTCCTGTCCGTGCGCGAAGAAGACAAGCCGCTGATTGTTCAGACGGCCAAAAACTTCCAAACCTTAGGCTACGGCGTCTGCGCCACACGCGGCACGGCGGCTTATCTCACCGAACACGGCGTGGTGGTACAAACCGTCAACAAAGTGCCCGAAGGCCGCCCGCACATTGTCGATGCGATTAAAAACGGCGAAATTGCCCTAGTGGTGAACACCACCGCCAGCAACCCGCAGGAAATCGCCGACAGCCACAGCATCCGCCGCAGCGCCCTCACCCAGCGCGTGCCGCAATACACCACCGTCGCGGGCGGCGAAGCCATGAGCGAAGGCGCCAAAAGCCTGAACAACATGGGCGTGTATAGCGTGCAGGAGTTACATCGGCGGTTGAAGAAATAAGGCCGTCTGAAAAGGCTTAAAAGGCCGTCTGAAATCTGTTTTATTGGTTTCAGACGGCCTTAATCACAGGTCGGAAAAATCCCATCCGCAAGAGCGTTTTATGAACCGACACCCTCTATCACCAATACCGTAACTATTTCCAAGCAGCCGACTCGGGCTGGCATCTGGGCGAAGACGGCCGCCGCCTGCGCTCAGGGGCACGGCAGCGGCAGCTGGCGCTGGAAATGTGCGTTGACGGTTTCGGCTCGGGGCTGATTCTGTTGCGGATGCGCGGCGCGGGCGAAGGCGCGTTTGCCACCCAAGCGCAGGGCATCAGCCACAACTGCGCGCTGTTTGTCGTTCTCGCTTGCCGGCGGCGCCGTCCACCGCCGCTACGCCTACGACAAAGCCGGCAACCTGATCCAAAGTGCCGACCAAAGAAGCGGCGTCCTTAATTACGTCTACGATAAAATCGGACGCATTCAGGAAGCCCGCAACAGCCAAACCGGCCGCAGCGAAACCTTCGCCTTCGACCCCGCCCACAACATCCTTTCCGACAAAGCGGCAGAAGGAAAGGGCAGCAACATTAGTAGCGGCAACCGCCTCGAATCATACAACGGCATCGAATACACCTACGACGCCCTGGGCAATCTGATCTACCGCCAGCTGCCTGACGGCGAAAACCAATATTACCAATACGATTTAGAAAACCAACTCGTCCGCGCCGAAATCAAAAAGCCCGCCGGCAATACCGAGATCTGGACCTACGCCTACGACCCGTTCGGCAGAAGGCTTTCCAAAGAACGCCAAGACAAACTCGCCTGGACGAGCACCGACCCCAAACGCACCCACTTCGTCTGGGACGGCAGCCGTCTCTTGCAGGAATACACCTACAAAGGCAGCTACACCTATATCTACACCGACCAAGACAGCTACGAACCGCTGGCGCAAGTCTTCATAACAACCAAGACGAAGCGCAATACCTCGCCTATTTCCACACCGACCAAATCGGCATCCCGCGCGAGATGACCGACATCCACGGCAATCTCTTATGGTACGGCGAATACACCGCCTGGGGTCGTCTGAAAAAGGACGAACGGGTTTATAAGGATGCGCATCAGCCGTTTAGATTGCAGAACCAATACTTTGATGAAGAGACCGGGCTGCATTACAATCTGTTCAGGTATTACGAACCCGAGGCCGGGCGGTTTGTGAATCAGGACCCGATTGGGTTGCTGGGTGGGGAGAATTTGTATTGGTTTGCTCCTAATGTACAGGCATGGGTCGATGTATTAGGAGCAAAAAGGCAAAAACCTCAGGGGGATTATGCACAGATGCCAGTAATATCTGGACATCAACGACATCATATAATACCTTTAACCAATTTCTTAGAGCATCCCGCTATTATAGATGCAAGAATTGACTTGAATAATTATCGGAATATTGTTCAATTGCCAACACATTCTTCTAATAATCCAGAGGGGAGAACTATTCATAGAGGGATGCATCAAATGGACTACGAGAATAGAATTAGAAGGGAATTGGATAAGGTTAGTCAAATGAAATGCCCTTCTCATATCAAGAAAATGCATGTGGAAAGCATTATGGACAAGTATAGAGGGTTGCTATTGTCAGGAAAAATTAAATTAAACAACGCTATATAGTAGTTGAAAATGATTTTTGCAATTTATCCAAAGTCAGAACAAAAATTTTTGAAATTTAACTGGAACTCTGTTAATTATCAGTTGTTAGATAACGAAGGAAAAATCTCTCAGGGCGTACAATTGATCTATGAGTTGAATCCTAATAAAAGCTATTCTTTAGACAGGTATGATTTTTTATTTACAGTAGGCCCATTAATTGTCAGCCAAAAAGTAAAAGAAATTCTTAAACCAGAACAAGAGGCTGGTTTTGTACAGTTTTTCCCTGTAAATATTAAAAACCAGAAGGTGTTAGATGGTTTTTATGTTGTTCATATTACCAATCATGAAAACACCACGGATTTAGATAATAGTATTTATGAAAAAGATGAATGGGATGATGAGGAGGAGTATCAATTTTCAATACAAAAATTTAAAGAAAGTTTTGATTGGGATGTTTCAATAGCTAAAAGTAAAGAGAAATTTGCGCAAATTGTAGTAAATGATAATTTAAAGGATAGGTTAATTTCTGCAGGGGTTAGGGATTTAATTTTTTACACCAAAATAGATTATATTAATGATGAAAATTCAGAGTTTGTTTTAGTTTGATTATTTGTCTAGTAAGCCGTAGCCTGCACAAAACCTCCAATCCCGACGTAGGGTGTGAGCGGTACGCACGCGGTTTCCGCTTTTCAGACGGCCTCAAAACCTTCCTTTGAGGCCGTCTGAAATATTGGTTCTTTAACAATCTCATTACTAGTCAGCTACGACACCGACGGCAAAGTGCTTAAAAGCAGCAACAACCTCGGTGAAGAATGGACGTTCGACTACCGCAAAGACCATACCGTCGTTACCGACGCATTGGGACGGACGGAAGTGTACGGTTTCGACGAAAACCGCGAACTTATCTACCGCATCGACGCCGACGGACAACGCAGCGACAGCGAACGCGACAGCTACGGCCGCATTACCGTAGAACGCGACCCGCTCGGACGCGAAACCCGCTATCTCTACGATACCGAAGGCAACGTCATCGCCATCACCGCCCCGGACGGCAGCAGCACCCAAATCGACTACCACGAAACCCTCAACCTGCCGGTTGCCGTCAACGATCCCGCCGGCAGGATTACCGCCTACACCTACGACGGACGCGGCAACCTCGTCAGCATCACCGATCCCGCCGGTTACACTACCAGCTACAGCTACAACGCCCAATGGCTGCCCGAAACCATTACCGACGCCTTAGGCAAAACCCGACGCCTACACTACGACACCCTCGACCAGCTCGTCTGCTTTACCGACTGTACCGGCGAAACCACCCGTTTCGGTTACACCGAATACGGCGATCTCGAAACCATTACCGATGCGCTGGGCCATACCACCCGCCACCACTACGACGCAGCGGGCAATCCCGTGCGTACCGACTATCCCGACGGCAGTCACGAAACCTTCGAATACGACCGCCTAAACCGGCTGACCGCCCACATCGACGGACTCGGTGCCAAAACCGCCTACGAACTCGCAGTAGACGGACTGCCGCTCAAACGCACCAACGCGCTGGGCCATACCTTCGCCTACGCCTATGACAAAGCCCGCCGTCTGACCGTCCTCACCAACGAAAACGGTGAAACCTACCGTCTCGATTACGACCCGACCGACAACCTGATCCAAGAAACCGGCTGGGACGGCAAAATCACCGCCTACGGCTACGATGCCGCCGGACAACTGGTTCAGCAGACCGAATACGGCCAAAGCAATAATGAAGGTCGTCTGAAAGAGCGTCCCGAGACTTGGCACCGAGCGGTTTGATTTTTTGTATTGGTCGGTTTGAGTATCAATAGGAATACCCTCGTTGGGTTTGGTACAAATCGTGGCACAAATGACCGCAGCCAGTAGTATATGAACAGATAAAAAACGCCCTAAATCAAGGGCGTTTGTCTATACACATACTACTGGTTACGGGCTAGGTGGGTTCCAATCCCCCAAAGGCAGCCTGAAAAGCCGGTTTCCCGTTTTCAGGCTGCCTTGTTGTCTGCCAAACTCCAATCCGCTCAAAGGCCGTCTGAAAACGGGTTCAGCAGCGGCACGTTCAGTTCGGCGAAATCGCGCGTGTTGCGCGTTACCAGCGTCAAATCGTTGCGGATGGCGGTGGCGGCAATCAGCGCGTCGTTGTAGGGGCGTTGGTCGGGAACGTGCAGGCGGGCGCAGATGCGGGCGGCGTGGCGGTCGACGGGCAGGATGCGGGCATCGAAGGTGGGGACAACGGTGTCGTTGAGCCAGCGTTGCAGCCGCGCAAACTGCGCTTCGTCGCCGCGGTGGCGCACGCACAAAATGCCCTGTTCGATTTCCAGCAGGGTGATTACGCTCAGGTAGCAGTCGTCGAAACCGACCGAATGCGTCCATTGCGCCAGCGCCGCGTCGGCTTGCCCACGGCTGATTTTGCGGATTTCCGACAAAACGTTGGTATCGAGCAGATACATCAGAACAATTCCTCGCGGTCGGCAATCGGGCAGCGCAGAAAGTCCACGTCAATCAGATCGGCTTCCGGGTCGGCAAGTTTGTGCGCCAGGCTGGCTTTTTCCCCCTGCAAGGTTCGGTACGCCGCATAGTTCATCAACACATAGGCGGGCTCGCCGCGGTCGGTAATGCGGCGTAAGTAACAAATTTACTGCTAAATCAGAGAAGCAACGCACTAAGTAACAAATTTACTGCTGCAAATTCATTTTCTAGCAAAATAATCCTTAATAAACCTTATCTTATTACCCCTACTCATACCATGATGGCATTCCAGTCTGC
>NZ_JBKGTW010000062.1:0-9645 GCF_046546535.1 Neisseria sp. WLZKY-1 | reverse complement strand
AGGTTTATTAAGGATTATTTTGCTAGAAAATGAATTTGCGGCAGTAAATTTGTTACTTAGTGCGTTGCTTCTCTGATTTAGCAGTAAATTTGTTACTTACGCCCGAAATTAATCATTACAAACAAATCCTATCCGAACCAAACCGAATCTTGCGTGCAAGTATAAAGTAACTGCGTCGAAAACAAAAGGTTATTTTTTAGAACAAACGGCGTAAATCAGTATAAATAAAAACAATAACGCCGTGTGACTATACCAACACGGCGCTCTGTTTTTTACTCTGCTTAACGTTTTGTTTTCTCTGCGGCTTACGGTTTGCCGCTTGCGGGGCTGACGGTGAGGATTTCGTATCCCGTTTCGGTCACCAGCACTTCGTGTTCCCATTGGGCGGAGAGCGAGCGGTCTTTGGTGACCACCGTCCAGCCGTCGGCCAGGATTTTCAGATGGCGTTTACCCTGGTTGATCATCGGTTCGACGGTGAAAATCATGCCGGGTTTCAACACCAGCCCCTGCCCTTTGCGGCCGTAATGCAATACCTGCGGTTCGCAGTGGAATTCGCGGCCGATGCCGTGGCCGCAGAATTCCTGCACCACGGAATAGCCCGCGTTTTCGGCCACCTGCTGACAGGCATGGCCGACGTCGCCGAGCGTGGCGCCGGGTTTGACTTCGGCGATGCCCGCCATCATGGCTTCGTGCGTCACGTCGATCAGGCGGCGGGCGACGGGGGAAATCGTGCCGACGGCGTACATACGGCTGGAATCGCCGTGGAAGCCGTCTTTTTTGATGGTGACGTCGATATTGACGATGTCGCCGTTTTTCAGCGGCTTGTCGTTGGGGATGCCGTGGCAGATAACATTGTTGACGGATGTGCAGCAGGATTTGGGATACGGCGGGTTGCCGTAGTTCAGCGGCGCGGGATAGCCGCCCTGTACGTTGACGTGGTAGTCGTAGATGAGTTTGTCGATTTCGTTGGTGGTGACGCCGGGTTTGACGAATTGGCCGATGTAGTCGAGCGCTTCGGCGGCCAGGCGGCCAAGTTCGCGCATTTTTTCGATTTCTTCGGGGGTGTGGATGATTACTGCCATAGCGGTTTTGCCGTTTATCAATCAATAAATAATGAGGCGGCGATTATAGCGCGAAACGGTAAAGGCCGTCTGAAAGCGGGGTTTCAGACGGCCTTTTGCCTGCGGCGGCTCAGGGGCGGAAGGAGTCGGTTTGGCAGACGAAGCGGTAGGCGCCGATGGCGAAGCCGTGGCGGAAATAGAGGCGGTGCGCTTCGGCGCGTTCGAGACCCGCATCGGCGGCGGCATGGATTTGCGCGATGTTTTCCGCCTGCGCGAACGCAGCCACGGCTTGCAGCAGCAGGCGGCAGCAGCCGCGCCCGCGCATCTGCGGCACGGTAACCAAATCGTCGATCAGAATGTGTCTGCCCGCCGAGAGGCTGGTGGCGGTGCGCAGGCCGCACACGGCGACGGCGTTGTTTTTGCCCGCTTCAAACACGCCGAACAGGCGGTAGCCTTCGGGGCGCTGGCCTTTGTCCACCTGTTCGGCGAAGTGGTTGGCATCGGTCAGCTCGGGGCGCAATACGCTTAACGCGGGGAAGGCCAGTTTGGTGTCGCCCGCTGCAATTTCGCGCACGATCAGGCTGTGTTCCGCCTCTGTTGCGGGGGCGGGCTGCGGCGCGGGAGTGCTTTGTTCGGGCACGGGCGCTGCAGCGGGCGGCTGTTCGCGCGTCAGGGCGGCGAGGCCGTCTGCATCGAGCACCTGCAAATCGTTGTCGGCGGCAAAGTCCATCAGGAAGCGGAACATCGGCGGATTGATGGTTTCCAACCTCGTACCCACGGCGACGCTGCGCACTTTGCCGACAAGAAGCGGCCGCACCCATTCGTGGTAGGACAGGCGGTTGCCCTTGTCGAACGACGACAGGATGCCGCACAGGCGTTCCGCCCAATCGCTCGGACGGAAGACCTTGCCTTTGCAGGTTGTGCCGTAGATAACGATTTCGTCGGGGTTGGGGGTGAACATCGCGGCCTCTTTTCTTGGTTTTTTCGCAGACTGTGAGGGGGCGAATTATAGCGCAGGCGCAGGGCAGGCGCAGCCGCGCGGCAAAAGGCCGTCTGAAAGCGGATATCCAATGAAGTTGGCACAGAAAACGCATTTCAGACGGCCTTTTTGTTCCGGTGCGGGAAAAGTTACGGAGGCTTGGAAACGCCGTTTGCGTGCAGGCGGGAGCGGCCTTTGCCTGCGCGGATTCGTCACACGGGCTCAATATAACGGCACCCGTTTCCGGCGCTTCCTTCGCTGGGACATTGAGGCCGTCTGAAACGCGCCCGTACGGTTTTAACTTCGTGAAATCCTTGCTTTCAGACGGCCTGAACACGGCGCGGCAACGGAGCGGGAACGCGTTTTCAGACGGCCTTAAAGTGTTCCCACACCGGCCGGCATCCTTTCGGCAACTCGGGACACGCGCCGAGGATGCCGCCGGAGAAGTCGCCCGGGCGGTGGAAATCGCTGCCCGCGCTGGCGAGCAGGCCGTAGCGTTCGGCGAGCAAGGCGTAGTTGAGGCTGTCGTTTTTGCTGCAACTGCCACTGTGCACTTCGATGCCTGCGCCGCCCAAGGCTTTGAATTCTTCAAACAGGCGGCGTTTGGCGGTGGCGGAGAAGCCGTAGCGCATGGGATGGGCAACCACGGCCAGCCCGCCTGCGCCGTTAATGGCAGCCACGCAGTCGGCCAGCTCTGCCCATTGGTGCGGCACGGCGCAGGATTTGCCGTCGCCCAGATATTTGGTGAACGCCTGCTGTTTGTTGCGCACATGGCCTTGCTGGATAAGGAAATCGGCAACGTGGGTGCGGCTGACCATTTCGGGATTGGCGGCCAGCGCGAGCGCGCCTTCGTATGCGCCGACTATGCCTTTTTTCTCCAGCTTGGCGGCGATGGCTTCAAGGCGTTTCAGACGGCCTTGGCGCACGGCGGCGAGCAGGTTTTGCAGCGCGGCGTTGCCCTCGTCAAAATCCAGCCCGACAATGTGGACGGTGTTGCCGTGCCACGTTACCGAAATTTCCACGCCGCTGACAAAGCGCAAACCGAGCGCGGCGGCTTCGGCGCGGGCTTCGGCAAGGCCGCCGGTGTGGTCGTGGTCGGTGAGGGCGAGCAGGGTGCAGCCGTTTTGATGCGCGAGGCGCACGACTTCGGCGGGGCTTAGGCGGCCGTCTGAAACGGTGGAATGGCAGTGCAAATCTATCATAATGTACTTTCAGACGGCCTCATTATTTTGATTTTCCAACTGTTTTTGCTGCGCGTCGTAGGCCGCTTTTTCGCGACGGTAGATTTCAAAAGTGCAGGCATCGCCGCATTCGCTGCCGCAGCATTCCCAGTCTTCAGGGCGCACGGGTTCGGACAGTAGGCTTTCAGACGGCCTCATATCAGGCTTCGGAGTCGTATCCATCGGCAATCTCCAGTATCGCGCCGTCAAACTCAATCACTTCGCCGCCGCGTATTTTCGCCGTTTTGCGCGTTTCCACTTCGCCGTTGCGCAACACGTTGCCCGCCGCAATCAGCATTTTCGCCTGCCCGCCGCTGTCGGCCAAACCGGCGATTTTCAGCAAATCGCACAGGGCGATGTATTCTTTGTCTTCCAAGTAAACGACGGCTTCCATAGGTAATCCTTTTTGAAAATGAACGCATTATAGCTTATATAAATATAGGCGTCGGCTTGACGGGAAAAATATGTTCAACTATGATTCGTCTAATATATAAAATTTTTTATATATTCAACTCAGGAGATGAAACCATGAAAAAAAACGTCGGTACGCTTGACCGCATTATCCGCATTATTTTGGGCTTGGCCTTAATCGCCGCTGCCGCCACGGGCGCAATCGGCTGGTGGGGCTGGATAGGCGTGGTGCCGCTGGCCACGGGGCTGATGTCAAGCTGCCTTTTATACAGCCTGCTCGGCATCAACACCTGCCCGGCGGATAAAAAATGAGCGAGGCCAAAGGTTTGCCGCGTATCGGTGCAAACGAAGCGGGCAAACTCGGCGGCGAAGTCTTGTTTGTCGATATCCGCAGCGCGGCCGAATACCGGCGCGAACACATCGCCGAGGCCGTCTGCATTCCCGCAGCCGAGTTGGCTGCAAAACCCGATGCCGCCGCAAATGCCGATACGCTGGTGTTTTACTGCCTGTCAGGCATGCGTACCGCGCAGGCGGCGGCAACGCTGGCCGCAGCGGCAAACGGGCGTACGGCCTATATTCTGGACGGCGGTTTGCAGGCATGGAAAAAAGCCGGCCTGCCCACCATCGCCGACCGCAGCGCGCCGCTCGACATCATGCGGCAGGTGCAGATAGGCGCAGGCTCGCTGGTGTTGCTCGGCATCATCGGCGGCGCGTTTCTCTCGCCCGCGCTGTATTGGCTCTCGGCCTTTGTCGGCGCAGGGCTGCTCACGGCGGGGATGACCGGATTTTGCGGCATGGCCAAAATTCTGGCGCGGATGCCGTGGAATCGGGTTTGAAGTAAAGCTGGTACAATCCGTTTCCATGCTTTCAGACGGCCTTTTGCGCAAGACCCAAAGGCCGTCTGAAAACGTTTTTCCGATTTAAAAACACGCACAAACCCACATTAAAATGAACACCGAAAATCCCCCCTACGAAGAAGCCGCCGCCTTTTTAAAACTGCTGGCTAATCCCAACCGTTTGGCCGTGTTGTGCAGCCTGCACGATGCCCCGCGCAACGTAACCGGGCTGGCCGAAGCCGTCGGCCTGCCGCAGGCCGCCATGTCCGCCCAACTCGCCCTGTTGCGCGAAGCCGGGCTGGTGGCCTGCGAAACCAACCACCGCGAACGGCTCTATTCGATTGCCGACCCGCGCGTTGCCGCCACCATCGATTTGCTGTATTCGTTTTTTTGTGCGGACGAAACGGCGGGCAGACGGGACAAAGAGGCCGTCTGAACGCCCTGCCCTGCCGAACGGGCATGATTTTTCGGGGACAATGCAAAAAAGGCCGTCTGAAATCGTTCAGACGGCCTCTTCTTATTTTCTGCCTCAGGCAAACAACCAATGCAGAATCTGTATCAGCACAATGGTGCAGACGGCGGCGACGGTGTCGTCGAGCATCACCCCCAAGCCGCCTTTGATGCGGCTGTCGGCCCATTTGACGGGCTGCGGTTTGGCGATGTCGAAAACGCGGAACAGGATAAAGGCCAGCAGCCACCAACCGAAACCCTGCGGCACGCAGGAAAGCACCAGCATCATGGCAGCAAACTCGTCCCAAACGATGGCGCGGTGGTCGGTCTGCCCCAGTTCGCGGCTGACGGTGTCGCAGATGCGCACGCCGATGGCAAACAGAATCAGCGCCAAAACCAGCAGGGCGGTATGGCTCATGCCCATTCCCAAGAGCAGGCCGGAGACGAAAACGGCGGGCAGCGTGCCGAATGTGCCGGGGGCTTTGCCGGAGAGCCCGGTGCCGAAGCCGAGGCCAAGGATGCGCACGGGGCGGCGCATCATCCATTCCCAAGAGGGAGCGGCGGGTTGTTGCGTTTGCGACATGGTTTTTCCTTACGTAAAAATGGTTTGAACAATCGGGCGTCGTGCCCGTACGTTGTGCCGCCGTGTGCTTTGGCTTTCCCTATCCGTTTTCCCGCACCGGGAAACCGGTTCTGTCGGCGCTGTATTTTCACTTCGTCGAAGCCTCGTTTTCAGACGGCCTTTATGCCGTACAGGCGTGGCAAACGGGGCGGACAGTGCGGGCGGCGGCAGAGCGCGATTATAGCTTTTCGCGCCATGCGTTCAAACCGTTCGGATGCGTTATGCGGCGTTTATCCTGCGGTTTGCTGATGTGGAACAAAAGAAAACGGGGCTTGCGCCCCGTCGTTCGGAATCCGTCAGATGACTTCCAGCACGAAATACTGTTTCAGTTTTTCGTAAACCTCGTCGCTGACATTGATACAGCCGTTGGTCATGATGCGGTCGGCAGCCACGGGCGACTGGATGCGCTCCAAGCGGCGCTCCGACGGTTTGAGCGTCCAGACGCGGTGCAGGGCAAACAGAAAATCCTTTTCCTGCTTGAAACCGATGATGTCGCCGCCGTAGCCGCGTTTGTCGGTTTTGTAGATTTTCATGTCGAACAAGCCTTTCGGCGTGGTTTTGCCGACCAGAACGGGATGGCATTGGCCGTTGTCGGCAAAACACAATTCGGCTTTGGCGGTATCGACCACGACTTTGCGGCTCTGCTTGAAAGCATCAATGCTGCCGGAAGCGGAAGCGGTAACGCTTCCTCCCAGCAGCATCACAAACCATAAGGTTTTCAGCATAAACCCTGCTTATTGGCGGATTTTCTTGGCCGGAGCGGCTACCACTTCGCGGATGATGACCTGCGGCTCGGCTTTGGGCGGCTCGGGCTGGGGTGGCGGGCATACCGCGCCTTGCGGGAATACGGGATTCCAGTGGAAGCTGCGGGCGAATTTGTGTTTGTCGAAAATCACTTTGTACTGGCAGGTGGTTATGCCGTCCACGCCGGAGGTGTTGTCGGGATCGACTCCCACGCCCGGGGTGTAGAAGTGGAACAGGTAATCCCATTCGCGCACGCCGTACATGCCTTCGTCGTAGTGCGGGCGGCCGAGGATTTTGTAAATGTCGTCCTTAGTCAGGCCGGGACGCATTTGATCAAGCTCGTCGAAAGTCGGGAATGTGCCGCGCTTGTTGTTGAATGTCAGGGAATAGGGTTTGGGGAAAACGGGGTTGTCTGTAGTGCCTTCCGCCGTGATTCTGCTTTTGGTCGCACAGGCAGACAGCAGGCAGGCAACGGCGAGCGCCGCACCTGTTTTCAGAAATTGGGCTGTTTTCATTTGATTTTATCCTTTTGAATTTTGTTTTCAGACGGCCTGAAAGCCTCAGGCCGTCTGAAAACCCGGTTGCTATACAACAGTCGGAACTATTTTACACGATTACCATTGGTAGCCCACGGCAGCAGTGCCGCCGACATGGCCGCGGGAGTTGCCGGTGACCGTACCTTTGATGATCCAGTTGCCGCCGTCGGAGATGCTGGAATAGCCGATGGCGTAACCGCTCGCACCGCGGTACACACTGCCGCCGACAGCCATCATGCTCTTACCTGGCAGGTAAGCCTGCGGCAGACCGGCAACCGCCATCGCCGCAGCCGTACCGGCTTTGGAGTCAGCCGCTACGTCGTCAATTTTCTTGTTCAACCGGTTGCCCAGATTGACCACTTGGTTGTTGACGTTTTGGTTGATGGCTTGGTTGGTGTAGTACAGCTGGCTGCCGTTGATGGCATCGGTGCTGTTGGCGGAAATCACACCTGCGGCCACCCCCTGAATCTGACGGGTTTCGGTCGCGTTGCCGACGCTGACAATGCCTTTCGCATCTTTCACGCCTGCAACATTGGCATCATTCGCACCCAAGTAGGTGTAGTTGCTTGCACCTGCAACAACCTGGTGTACACCGGTGGTGGCATTGGTAGTCGAACCGGTTTGGGCGAAGCTGGCACTCCGATCACCTAAGAATACAGAGTTCGCTTTAGTCTGGTTAACATTGTTACCCAATACAAATGTTCCGTTTGTATTGATGGTATTGTTATTACCAACGCTATAGCTGTTTGCTCCGTTGATAATGCTCGGGTCACCGATTGCGCCGGAATTATTGCCTGTTACCTTGTTGCCGGTACCGATGGAAATCGCATTCTTACCGATAGCCTGAGCACCTTTACCGATGGCGATACCGTTTTGACCTGACGCCAAAGACTGGCTGCCCATCGCAACAGCATCCGTACCTGTGCCTTTGGCCTGATAGCCGACGGCAACGGCATATCTGCCGGAAGCACTGGAGTCTACGGTATTGGTTGCCTGGTCAATTTGCGCCTGACCGTTGTTCACGTGGAAGAACTTGATACCCTGCTCATTCATATTCTGAATGGCGGAAATAACCGAGTTGTTCACAAATTCTTTCTGGTTGGCAACATTGTAAGTTTTCAGAGCCACTTTACCAGCATCAGTCAGCTTACCGTTTTTATCGATATATTTGTTGTCGTTACCGCCCAAGATCTGTTTGTAGTTGTTGGAAATATTGGTCACATTGGATTCGACTTTGGTCAAATCGCCAACGGTGGCCGCATTATTCCACTCGGGAGCTTTCTCGCCTTCGGCTTTAATTTGGGCAACTGTTTTACCGTTCAAACCGCTGGCAACATTGGTAATCTGCTTGCCGCCGTTGCTCAGACCGTTTGCGGTCAGGTTCACGGTGTTGTTCGGATTACCGGTGGTCGGCGATTTGATGGTAACGCCGCCGTTGTTCACGGTGGTGTTGCCGGCGGTAACGCTGTCCACGTTCAGATCGCGTTTGAGGGCGACATTCACACCCGAAGCGTCGGCTTTGGTGGTGATGTTGCTGTCGCCGGTTACGGCTACCTGGCTGCCCAGTTTCTTCACGCCGGTTGTGCCGGTGTCGCCGGTGAAGGTCAGGCCTTTGGTGTCCAGCGCGTCTTTCGCGGCCGCACCTTTGGCGATGTCGGCTTTGGTTTTGGCCGACAGATCCACGGCGTAATCGGTTACGTTGTTGGCGTTTTTCTTGCCTTTGGCAACGGTGAGGGCGGTAGAGCCGGCCGAAACGCTCGCGCCGTCAGCATTCACGGTGTAAATGCTTTGGCCGTTGCTGCCTTTGGTTTCCACAACGCTGGCAATATTGGTGCCGGCTTTGACTTCGGTTTTCGCCGCTTTCACCTGGCCGACGTTGGCTGCATCGGTGTTGTTCACACCGGCGGCAACGTTGGTGATGGCTTTGTTGCCGGCGTTGATGCCTTTGGCAGAAAGCGATACGCCGCCCGCAGTGAAGCTGTTGGCTTTCAGATCGTTGGCGGTGGCCACTTTGTAAGTGGTGCTGCCGTCTTTGTTCTGAGTCGGGGTAACGACAATGTTGCTGCCCGCTTCAACTTTGTTGGCCGCTTTCGCTGCCGCCTGGTTCAACTGGGAAACGTTGACTGCATCGGTATCGGCTGTGCCCGGCGCAACATTGGTGATTCTGTTGCCGCCGTTGTTGAGGCCGTTTGAAGTCAGGCTCACCGGTTTCTTGCCCGCAGATTTCGGGGTGATGGTCACGCCGTTGCCGCCAACTTTGGTCACGTTACCTGCAGCATCTTTGAACTCGGCACTGGTCAGGTCTTGCAACTCTTTGGCCAGTTTGACATCCAAAGTATCTGTGCCGTTAGCCACAACACCGATATTGCCACTGCTCAATTTTTTGACATCAGCAACACCACCTTTGACGTTCACTTTGCTGCCCAATTTGCGCTCAACATCCGTACCGGTATCGCCGGCAAAAGTCAGCGGGCTGTTAGCAGCCGTATTCAATGCATTCAATGCATCGCCTACGTTGTCATAAGCTTTGGTCTTGCCGTCAGACGGTTTACCGTCCACCAAGTTGTATGTCGGGGCTTTAAAGCTACCGTCGGCATTGATTTGCGAACCGCCACCCAGTGCTTTGGCTGCACCTTTGAGCTGGCTTACATTCACTGCATCGGTATCGGCAATGCCTTTGGCTACGTTTTTAACCTGTACGGGTTTGCCGCTGTCTTTGCCGACGAGGCTGACGGTGTTGGTCGGATCGGTGCTGGCTCTGCCGGTGTTGTCAACGTACTGCATCG
>NZ_JBKGTW010000061.1:0-9948 GCF_046546535.1 Neisseria sp. WLZKY-1 | reverse complement strand
AAAATGCTCGCAAGGTGTCCAACCTTGCTGTGCTTTTTTCCTTGCATTCGGGCATTTTTTACTCAAAAAACCGTCTCGCAAGCTGAATGTCAACAGACCCTAGCGAGTCAAAATAAAAAACCTACGGCGTTGCTGCGCCTGGCCGTACTGCTTGTACTGTCTGCGGCTTGCTGCCTTGTATCTTTTTCATTTTGACTCGCTATAAATATTTACGCGGGCAGGTCGAACCAGTGTATCTGCAGGCAGCGGCGCAGGCCGTTGCGGGCGCGGTGGAGGATGACGTAGCAGTTGTCTTTGCTGATGGCAAACTCGCGGCAGATTTCGTCGACGTCCATGCCCATCACTTCGCGCAGGTAGAAGATGCGGGCGGTGTCGGCGGGCAGGCCGTCCATGCAGTGTTCGAGGATGCGGAAGAAGTCCTGCTGTTCGATGCTGCTTTCGGGTTCGTGCCAGGCGGCGGGGGCGGCGGATTCGAGCCAGTGGCCGTCTGAATCGAAGCAGGCGCGGTAGGCTTGGTCTATGGCTTCGTTTTCTTCCTGCAGGCTGTCGAGGCTGAGAGTGGCGCGGCTGCTGCGGAAGTGGTCGGTGATTTTGTTTTTCAGAATCGCCATGACCCAGGTTTTGACGCCGGATTTGCCGCCGAACTGGCTTTGTTTGTCCCAGGCGGCGGCAAGGGTTTCCTGCACGAGGTCTTCGGCCAGGGTTTTGTCGCGCAGTTGGACGGTGGCGAAACGCAGGATGTCGGGGCGCATGGCGGCGAGTTCGCCGCCGAAGTTTTGCGGGTCGGTTCGGGTCATAAAGGGGGTTCGGACACGGGAAGTAAGACGCCGGCTTCCACCCATTCGGCAATCAGGCCGTTGAGGGTTGCGCTGTCGAGGCCGTCTGAAAGTGCGGCCAGTTTGGCGGCGAGGGAGGAGACGGTGTCGCTTTGCGCTTCTTGGAAGTGGGCGAGCAGGAAGCGGTCGGCGCCGTCTAGGGCGCGGTAATATACCGTGCCGGTCGCGTCGCGCCAAGTGAGGACGGCGGCGGGGGTGTCCGCGTCGACGGTTTCGAGCTCGGAGGAGACGAAGTCGCAGGGGTAGTCTTTCAGGCGTGCGCCCGCCGCCCATTGCAGGACGGTGTCGGCGTTCCATGCGGACAGCGGCTCTCTCTGTTCGGCGGTTTCGGCGTGCAGCAGGTCGGTTTCAAAGGCCATCATGTGCAGGATGTTTTCAGACGGCCTTTCTGTCGCGGGCTTGGCGGCGACGTAGTCGAGAAACTGTTTGGGAATATCGTTGAAAAACGGCGACTGCGGGCGGGCTTCGATGAGGAAGCGCTCTTGCAGACGCTGCCACATTTCGGGCGCGATGAAGGCGCTGCTGCCGCTGAAACAGAGTTCGAGAAAGCTGCGCAGGTTGTTGAGCAGCAGGCGGCGGTAAACGGCCAGACGCTCGGGGGCGATGCCTGCGGGCGGCGGCAGGGCGGCGTCGCGGGCGTGGTCGGCTAGGGCGGCCTGGAAGGCGGCGGCGGGGTTTTCAGACGGCCTCTCATGCGGCTTGGTGTTCACGGCGCTCCCTTTCGGTTTGCTGTTGGATGGCGGCAATGCGGGCGACTTCGGCTTCGAGTTCGGCGAAGGGCGGCAGGTTGTTGTCGCGTTCGAGCAGGGTCGGCACGCTGCGCGGCAGGAGGCGGCAGACGTCAGCGAACAAGTCCCACACATCGTCGCACACGGGCTGGCCGTGGGTGTCGATCAGCAGGTCGGCGGCCTCGCGGTCGTGTCCGGCCATGTGCATATAGGTGACGCGGCCGGCGTCCACTTGGGCGATGTAGTCGCGCGGCGCGAGCAGGCCGTGATTGACGGCGTTGACGTAAATATTGTTCACATCAAGATGGATGTCGCAATCGGCCTCGCGGGCAACGGCGTTGAGAAACTCGACTTCGCTCATTTCGGCCAGCGGGCTGTGCGCGTAGTAGGAGGTGTTTTCCACGGCGATGCGCATTTCCAGCACGTCCTGCACGGTGCGGATGCGTGCGGCGGTGTGGCGCACCATTTCCCAGGTGAAGGGCAGCGGCAGCAGGTCGTAAACAAAGCCGTTGTGGTCGCAATAGCTCAGGTGCTCGGAAAAAAAGCCGATGCGGTAGCGGCGGATAAAGTCTTTAATCTGTTTGAGAAAATCTATACGCAGCGGATCGCGGCCGCCCAGCGACAGCGACAGGCCGTGGCAGGCAAGCGGAAAACGTTCGGCCACGCTGTCGAAATCGCGCCGCGCCGCGCCGCCCATCCGCAGCCAGTTTTCGGGGGCGGCTTCGATGAAATTAATACCGTCCGCATCGGGCAGGCGGTGGCGGAAATCCGCCGCCATGCTACGTTTGTAGCCGAGTCCGGCGCCTTGCAAAATGCTCATATCTGTCTCCTGACAATCAAACATGCTTACTGCAAACCTCTTGTGGTGGCTTGGGATAAACATACTCGGATTGAGGCCGTCTGAAAGGCCGTTTCCATCTTTCAGACGGCCTCCATCAGCTTATTTGCTGCCGCATTTGCCTTCGCCGCACTTGCCTTCGGCAGCTTTGGCTTTCACCGGCTTTTTCGCCTGTTTTTTCGCGGCACCGCATTTGCCCTCGCCGCACTTGCCTTCGGCGGCTTTGCTTTTAGCAGTTGCCGCAGCGCCGCATTTGCCTTCGCCGCAAGCGCCTTCGGCAGATTTTTTGGCAGCGGTTTTCACAGCCGCCTCACCCTGAACCGCGTGGCCGTCATGCGCCACGGCAGCCTGGCTGCCCAACAATGCCAATGCACCGGCCAAAGCGGCCAAAGAAGAAGTTTTTTTCATGGTCATACTCCTGAAATAAAAATTAAAAACGAAAAAAGCGAACGTATGCCGGAGAAGGCCGGCAGCCTGTGCAGGCCGTCTGAAAGAAGCCTCAACGAAGTGCAACCGCTTTGCGCCCCTTTTCAGACGGCCTGTATTCTTTACGGCTTGTCTGCCGCCTGCCTGCGCCGCGCCAGCAGCGCATCGAGCGAGAACCTGCCCGCACCCTGCAACAGCAGCGGCAACAAAAGAAGCAGATAAATGAAAGCCATTTTATAACCGTTGTCACAAACGTTGTAGCCGTTGCCCGCGTGCACCGCATACCAAGCCACCGCCGTCAGCACCATCAGAGCCGCCGCACCCAAGCGCGTAAACAGGCCGAACACCAGCAGCAGCGGCACCAGCAGCTCCGCACCCATCGCCAGATTCCAGCTCAAACCGGCAGGCAGCAGATCGAAAGGAAACGGAAACGCCTCGCGGATGTCGGCAAACCAGTTTTCGCCGCGCCATTTTTCCAAGCCCGCTTCTCCGAACTCGTAGGCGGCAAACAGACGCAGCGCCAGCAGCGCAACGCCCTGCCCCAATCCCTGCGTACTGCGGCACAAACAAGTTTGTTTCATTGCAAATATCCTTTTCGTCACATCATGTACGAGTAGACGGCCATACCGCCGAATCCTTACGACGCATCAGCAAATTTTTTACAACAAGAAAGCAAGCAAATGAATAAAAAGAAAATATTGTTTGATTTCCTGCCCACAGGAAAACAGACGAACAAACAGCAAAACAAAAGAAAAATGCCGCCATTCAAACCATAACAAACGGCAGCATGACGGATTTTCAGACGGCCTCTTGCCCGCAAAACGGCAAACGAGCGCGTCCCCAAACCGCATCCGCCCCAAACAAAAAAAGCCCGAACATTACGTTCGGGCTTGCTTATTCATTCGGGCAAAGGCATCAGCCGCCGATACTGGCCAGCAGCGCTTTCGATTTGGCCTGGATTTCGCCGGAGGACTCTTCAATCAGCTCGTACAGCGTTTCGCGCGCCGCATCGGGGTCGCCGATTTCGATATACATCTCGGCCAATTCGTATTTGGCTTCCAAAGGCGCGGTCATGCCGACCGACTCGGAAACAAACGCGGGCTTGTCTGCGCTGGCGGCTTGTGCGGCATCAAGGCTGCCCCAATCGATAACCAGATCGTCGGCGCTTTCAAGCTGGGAATCATCGAAGGTGACCGTGTCGGCCAAGCCGATTTCCGCATCGTCCTGCCAATCGGAGGCGGATGCCTGCGGCGCTTCGACAACGGGTTCGGCCGCCGATTCGGCAGCGGCAAACGGATCGGCCAAAGGCTCGGCTTCGGCCACACCGACGGTTTCCGGCTCGATCTGCAGCGCAACTTCCGCCGCAGGTTCGGGCTCGGCAAACGCGGCAAAATCGCCGGCAGGTGCCGCGGCTTTCACGGTTTCAACTAGGCCGAAATCGGGCAAATCGGCTGCGGGCGCAACGGTTTCCACGGTTTCCGCAACATCGAATCCCGACAGGTCGGCCGCGGGTGCGATAGTTTCCGCAGTATCGACAAAGCCGAAGTCCGACAGATCCGCTGCGGGCTGATCGGCCGTCTGAACAGGCTCGGCAGGCGCTTCAACCACATCAAACGACACTTCCGGCATATCGAATGCAAGTGCGGGCTCTTCAACGGCAACGGTTTCCGCCACTTCTGCCGTTTCTCCCGGAAATGCCGTTTCAAGCGCTTCGTCGGCCGGGACAAAGTCCAAAACGGGTTCGGTTACGGCGAAGGCTTCGGGGCCGGCAACAGAAACTTCGACGGTTTCATCCGCTTCGGCAACAGGCTGGACAGCCACGCTTTCCAAATCGAAATCCAGCGGCGCGGCTTCGTCGGCAGAGGCCGCCGGAACCGTATCCTCAACAAACGCGACAGATGCGGGTTCGGCTGCGGCCTGCGGCTCGACGGCAAATTCTTCAACGGCAAAGGCCAGGGGCTCTTCTTCGACAACAGCGCCGCCCGTACCCGCCCAAGAAACGGTTTCTTCTACTGCGGCGCCTGCATCGGCAACGGGTTCGGTCGCAAATGCGGGCAGTTCGGTTTCAAGCGGGGCTTCGGAGCGGGCAAATCCGGCAGTTGCCCAAGAAGTGACGGCAGGTTTTTCTTCCGCCGGGGCTTCCACTGCGAAAGATTCCGACTCGAAACTTTGCGCTGCGACTGTGTCGGCTGCGGGCTTGGCAAAGCCGACAGCCTCGGCCGCCACAGCAGGTTTGGCGGCAGCGGGAGCAGGTTCGACGGGCTGCGGAGCGGGTTCGGGCTTTTTGACGGCAAACTCGTCGGGCTCGAACACGCTTTCGGTCGATTCGATGCTGTCCCAATCGGCATTGGCGCGACGGCGGGTTTCTTCGTCGTCGGTCACCGCGCTGCTCATGATGCCGGCCTGCTGCTGATCGAGATCGAGTGCGCCGAGATTCAGATCGAAGTCGGCCTCGCTTTCGGTTCGGCCGATGTCGCCGCTGTCGGTGTTGTCGAAGAACACAATATCGTCTTCGACATCATCATCTGTAAATTCTTCTTCCGCTGCCTGGTTTTTGGTAATCGGCGCTTTCGGCTTTTCCGGTTTGGCAACGGGCTGGTGCAGACGGATGCCGTCCTGCTGGTCGAAAGGCGATTCTTCGTCTTCCGCTGCAGCGGCTTTGGGCGCGACTTTGCGGTTGAGCAACAGCTTGGCCAGCAGCAGCAAAACGGTCAGGCCGAGGCCGCCGGCCAGCACCCATTTCCACAGGAAGCCCCCGCCTTCACCCTCCTCTTCGGCTTCGGCAGACTCCTGCGCGGCAGGCTGTGCGCTTTGCGCGTCTTCGGCGGCGGGAGCAGGCTCGGAAGATTCAGGTTTGGCACTCTGCTGTCCGTCAGTTTCGGCGCTCTGCACATCCTGATCCTGCGGCGGTACTACGGTGTTTTCCGTCGCATCCGGAACGGCTTTTTCCGGCTCGGGTTTGGCCGCTTCGGGCGCGGCTTCCTGCTTAGGCGCTTCCGGCTGAGGTTTGGCTTTTTCGGCAGGCGTTTTTGCCGTTTTGATTTCGACATTTTCGGACGGCACGGCAGGCATGGCCGCAGACGGCTTGAACCCAGCAGGCAGGGTCAGCACCGTACCAGCCAGCAGGCGGTTGGGGTTGCCGCCGAGTTTTTTCGGGTTGGCCTTAATCAGCGCGCGCACAGCCTGGTCGGGCGACATATTGTCCGGCCGCAGCTGGTCGGCAATGATAAAGAGGGTTTCCTCCGGCCGAACGGTATGGCGGCCGGGTTCTGCCGTTTTCGCCGCAGGCTGCTTGGGCTCGGACGGCTTTTCAGACGGCCGCTGTGCTTTAGCCTGCTCGGCAGCCTTGTCTTTTTCGGCTGCGGCTTTTTCTTTCGCTTTGCTCTGCTCTTCGCGCGCAGGTTTGGCCGCTTCTTCTTTTTTCTCGTCCTTTTTCGCCTGCGCGGCCACGGCGGCTTTCGCTTTCGGGCTGGCCGGATCAAGCACGGCGGTGTACTGGCGCGACTGGCCTTTGACGCTCATTTGGAAGACGATAACAGGATCTTTGATGGCGGCAGCGGAGCTGAGGCTGACCACGGCATCGTTGCCCGATTTGCGCACATTGGCTTTCAGACGGCCGTCTGAAAAGGCGGGCTTGGTGCCTTTGAGCAGCTCTTTGGCTTCTTTGCCGGTGACGGTGACAGTGCCGGAAAACGGCTCGCCCAAACCGGAATTGACGCGCAGCCCGCCCAGCGCGGCCGGGGCTCCCGATGATGCCAACAGCGATACGGACAACGCTATCAGCTTAATTTTACTGTTCGCTTTCAAAATTCATCCCTCTTTAAGACTGCGGCGCGATTGCGGCCGCGTGGCTTTTACAGCCGCGTATCATAGCTTTGATTGCACATTCTTGCCAAATTTAACACGCCGAAAATAATGCTTATGCCTTTTTCATGTGGCTATCATGCGATTGTTTGCACACGCATCTTTGCCGAACGGCCGTTTTTTCCGTTTCGGCTGCAGCCAAAACAGGTGCAAAAAAAGGCGCGGGTCTGTATGATGGCGGTTTTCATTTTGCCGCCATTTTGCACATGAAAGCAGCAACCGACCTGATTGCCGTCATTCTCTTTTTCCTGACCTACATCCTCACCAAAAACATTATTTGGGCGACAGCCGTCGCCATTGCCGCAGGCATCGTCCAGGCGGCGTTTTTATGGTGGAAGTTCCGCCGCCTCGAAACCATGCAGTGGCTGAGCCTGCTGCTGATTGTTATCTTCGGCGGCGCAACGATACTCACGGGCGACCGCATCTTCATCATGTGGAAACCCACCCTGCTCTTTTGGTGCGGCGCGGCGGCGATGGCGGCAGCGGCGCTGATGAAGAAAAACGGCCTGCGCGCCCTCTTGGGCAAGGAAATCGAGCTGCCCGACGCGGTGTGGAAAAAGCTCACGGCCGCATGGATTGCCTTTCTGGCCACGATGGGCGCCATCAACCTCGCCGTCGCCTACCCCTTTACCGCCGAACGCGAAGCCGTTTGGAACAACTACAAATTCTTCGGTTCCACCACCCTGATGTTTCTTTTCTTTCTGGCACAGGGCATCTACCTGAGCCGCCACCTCACGCAGGAACAAAAAAATGACTGAACAATACTACATGCTCTTGGCCACCGACAACGAAGACGTGCGCGAAGCCCGCGCCCAAGCCCGCCCCGCCCATCTGGCGCGGCTGGAACAGCTCAAAGCCGAAGGCCGCCTGCTCACCGCCGGCCCCAACCCCATGCCCGACGATCCCGACAGCGTTTCCGGCAGCCTGATTATCGCCGCCTTCGATTCGCTCGATGCCGCGCAGGAATGGGCAGAACAAGACCCCTACGTCGAAGCGGGCGTTTACGCCGAAATGCTCATCAAGCCCTACAAAGCCGTTTTCAAATAACGGGGCGGGCATGGAACAGGAAATTCAGACGGCCTTGCAGCACCTGCATCCCGACGTATTCGAATTTACCGACGAAAGCCACCTCCACGCGGGGCACGCCGGCAACACCGGCGGCGGCCACTACCGCGTCCTCATCGTCAGCGCCGCCTTCGACGGCGTGCCCCGCCTAAAACGCCAGCGCATGGTCAAAGAGCCGCTCGACGGCCTCTTCAAAGCAGGCCGCATCCACGCTCTCGCCATCCGCGCCCTCACCCCCGACGAATTTTTCAACTGACCCACCCAAAGCGAGAAAACCATGAAAAAAACCCATATTGCCCAAGCACTGCTCATCGCAACCCTCTCCGGCAGCCTGGCCGCGCAAACCCTGGTAACGGTAAACGGCACCAAAATCGACAGCAGCGAAATCGACCGCCAGATCAAACTCATCCGCGCGCAAAACCCCAAAGTGCCCGACAGCCCCGAAATCCGCGACGAGCTGCTCGGCGACACCGTCACCCGCATCCTGGTCGCCCAAGAAGCACGCCGTCTGAAACTCGACCAGAGCGCCGAATTCAAAACCGCCTCCGAAAACGCCCGCAAAGCCGCGCAAAAAGTCGGCGATGACAAAAAAGCCGGCTTCAAACAACAATGGGAAGACTTCCAAAACGAGCTGCTCAACCAAGCCTTCGCCGCCCACATCGTCCAAACACAGCCCGTCAGCGAAGCTGACGCCCGCAAAACCTACGACGAAATGCAGGCCTACTACAAAGGCAGCGAACAAATCCAACTCGGCGAAATCATGACCCCGAAAAAAGCGGATGCCGAACAAGCTGTTAAAGACCTGAAAGCGAAAAAACCCTTCGCCGACACCGCCCGCAAATACTCCGCCGACCCCGCAGCCAAACAAAACGGCGGCATCAACAGCGAATACGACGCCCTCAAAGACCTCGAAAAAGCCGCACCGCCCGTTTACGCCGCCGTCAAAGACCTGAAAAAAGGCCAGTTCACCGCCACACCCGTCAACGGCAACGGCGTATACGGCGTCTTCTACATCAACGACCGCCGCCCCATGCAGATTCCCGCCTTCGACCAAGTCAAAGCCGGCATCACCCAAAACATGATGCAGCAGAAACTCGAAAACGCCGTCGGCAGCCTCTACCAAAAAGCCACCATCACACCGGCCAAATAAACCCACAGGACACACCATGAAACACAAACCGCTGCTCACCCTCATCGCCCTGGCCGCCGCCGGCATCGCCGCCGCGGCCGCCCCCAAAATCGACGGCGCCCGCATCGACGTCCTCCTCAAACAAATGACCGAAATGGCGCCCGAAGGCGCGGGCGAGCCCCCTGCCGACATCCGCGCCCAAATCGAAAAAAGCCTGGCCGCCGACGAAGTCCTCAAAGCCGAAGCCCTTAAAGCCGGACTCGACAAACAACCCGAAGTCCGCGCCCGCTGGCAAAACGCCGAAGCCCGCTTCTACGCCGACCAATACGCCGACTACCTCGCCGCCACCGTCACCGTAGACGACGCCGAACTGCGCGCCGCCTACACCGAACAGACCCGCGCCGTCAAACTGCAACAGGTCGGTTTCCCCACCGAGGCCGAAGCCCTCGCCGCCCAACAGCTGCTGCTCAAAGGACTCAGCTTCGAAAAACTGATGGAGCGCCACCCCAACCCCGCACAGGCGCAGCTTGCCAAACCCGTCGCCCTGGCCGAACTGCCGCCCGAGTTGGCCGCCGCAGCCGCACCCATGCAGCGCGGCGAAATCAGCCGCAAGCCCGTCCCCTTCCAAGGCGGCTTCTACCTGCTGAAAATCGCCGCCGTCGAACAGGCCGCCGACGCCCCTCCTTTCGACCAGCTCAAAGACCAAATCGCCGCCCTGCTCAAACAGCGCAAAACACAGGAAAAAATCGCCGCCCTGCTCAAAGAACACGGCATCGAAATGTAAATCCGCCGCAGGCAAAAGGCCGTCTGAAACCCGTTTTTCAGACGGCCTTTCATCTGCCCGAACGCCTCCCCGCCAAGCCCAAAAACCCGCGTGCGCTGCTGCGCAACACGTCCTGCCCGCCTCCCTGCATAAACCCCGCATATTCCCGAATTTTGTTTTAATTTGTTAAGTTAGGCGTAAGTAACAAAATGGAGGCTAAAAATCCCCGCAAGCCTTATCCTATAAGGCTTTAAAAGAGGTCAAAGGCTTTGAATACAAAAAATGCCCTTTTTGCGACT
>NZ_JBKGTW010000060.1:0-10402 GCF_046546535.1 Neisseria sp. WLZKY-1 | reverse complement strand
GCTCGTTTTTGCTACGATGCGGGTGTAATCCTAGGGTGCGTTCCGAGGCGACTGGCCTGTTTGGTTGCTATGGTACGCTGATTTGAACATACAAGGGTGTGTGCGGTACGCACGCACGCGGTTTTTGTTGCTACCGAATGATTTCAAACCATGCCGTAATTCAGTCGGCAGCAACGCAGCTTGATCCATAACCCAACAAAATCCTCATATCGCCCGTAATATCAAAGCTGTCTGAGAAATAATTTTCAGACGACCTCTCTCTATCCGAAAGCAGCCTGCACTTTCAAAAATCGAAGTGCAGGCTGCTTTTCATAATAATTAGAAAAAAACGCGCAATATTTTTATACTGTACATCATGTAGTAGGCCGTACCTGCTCCCCTGCCGACTTATTTACTGAATGAACAGGAATAACATGCAGAACCTCTCTTCAGAAAAACCGACAGCCGGTTATTCGCATCCGTGGCAATACTTTCTGCTGGTGTACGCTTTGAGCGCGCCGTTTTGGCTGCTGTCTTTGTTTCTCAAACACAGTCCTTTGCCTGATAATCTGCCGCTGACCGACATCGGCGCGGCGCTCACTCCGACGGTTGCCGCCGCGTTGCTGCGTTACCGCGAGGGCGGAATGGCGGCGGTGCGCAGTCTGTTTGGTCGTGTGTTTGATTACGGTCGGATAAAGCATTCTGCCTATTTTTGGACGGCAATACTGATTTTCCCACTGCTTTATCTGCTGACTTATGTCGCGATACGCCAAACAGGACAAACCATACCTGCCTTATCCGTATCATTTGCGCCGCTTGCCGGTGCGTTCTTCATGTTCTTTATCGCGGCAGTTGCCGAGGAATTGGGCTATGCCGCCTACGCTACGGAAAGTCTGCAACGGCGTTTTACCCCGTTTGTTACGGCGCTGATTATCGGGGTACCGTGGGCATTGTGGCATTTGCCGTCCATGATTGCCGTGGGGCAATCTGCCGAACTGATCGCGTGGGGGCTGGCAGGGACGGTTGCCGTGAGGATTATCTATGTATGGCTGTATAACGGCAGTGGCGGCTCGGTATTTGTATTGATTGCGTGCCACACGGTTGCCAATACCGCACGCACCGGTTTTCCAGGCGGACGGGCGGCATATGAAAACGGCGACGGCATGATCCCATACGGAATTATCATCATTGCGGCGGTAATTGTGATGATTTTTTGGCGTAAGGCGATGTGTTCATCTGATAGCAGGCAGGCGTAGGCCGGGTCATGTTCCAACAAAACCTTCAATCCTGCCAAGATATTGGGTTTATCAATCCATCCTATGACGGCACGCCTTGGGTTAGAATAGAATTGTTTCGTTTGTAACCGGACAGGAGAAAACCATGAGAGTAACGAGTGCGGCCATTGTGAATGGTGAGTTTGAAGATAAATACGGCAAGCGGGGCGGGCAGTTTAGTCCGAACGGGATGCCGACTTATTCGGTGCCGTTTGAAATCAGCGGCGCGCCGGAGGGTACGAAATCGTTTGCGGTGGTGCTGGAGGACAAGGATGCGGTTACGGCGAGCGGTTTTGTGTGGATACATTGGCTGATAGCGGATTTGGAGCGTACTTCGGTGGCGGAAAACGAGAGTGTTTCGGCCAAGGATTATGTGCAGGGGGCGAACAGTTGGGCGAGTGTATTGGGCAAATTTGAGATTGAAGAGGCCTCATGCTATGGCGGGATGGCGCCGCCGAACTGCCGCCATCGCTACGAGCTGATTGTGTATGCGTTGGATACGAAGCTGAACCTGCCGCGCGGTTTCCGTTTCAACGACCTGCATTTTGCGATGCAGGGGCATGTGTTGGCTTCGGCCTCGGTGATGGGGACTTATGATGTGTGAGGCCGTCTGAAAACAGGCGGTGCGGCCGCACCATGTTCCGAGAGGCCGTCTGAAAAGGTTTTCAGACGGCCTCCTGCGCTATAATCGACCGCCTTTCGGCTGTGTGTTTCAGGCCGTCTGAAAGCGTTTCAGACGGCCTCTTCAAAAAGGAAAAAAACATGATTACCCCCCAACAGGCCATCGAACGCCTGATCAGCAACAACGAGCTTTTCTACGACGAAATGACCGACCTGATGCGCCAAATCATGAGCGGGCAGGTCGCGCCCGAGCAAATTGCCGCCATCATGACCGGCCTGCGCATCAAAGTGGAAACCGTGTCGGAAATCACCGCCGCCGCTGCCGTGATGCGCGAGTTTGCCGCCAAAGTGCCCGTATCGGATGCGGAAAACCTGGTCGACGTGGTCGGCACGGGCGGCGACGGCGCGAAAACCTTCAATATCTCCACCACCGCCATGTTTGTCGCCGCAGCGGCGGGCGCGAAAGTAGCCAAACACGGAGGCCGCTCCGTTTCTTCGTCCAGCGGCGCGGCCGACGTGCTCGAAAGCATGGGTGCCAACCTCGGCCTGACGCCCGAACAAATCGCGCAGGGCATAGAACAAACCAGCATCGGCTTTATGTTCGCGCAAAACCACCACACCGCCATGCGCCACGTCGCCCCCGTGCGCCGCTCGCTGGGTTTCCGCAGCATTTTCAATATTTTGGGTCCGCTCACCAACCCCGCCAGTGCGGCCAACCAGCTTTTGGGCGTGTTTCACACCGATTTGTGCGGCATCCTGTCGCGCGTTTTGCAGCAGCTCGGTTCGCGCCACGTCCTCGTCGTCTGCGGCAGCGACGGCCTCGACGAAATTACCCTCACCGGCAGCACCCGCGTCGCCGAACTGAAAGACGGCCGCATTCTGGAATACGACATCCGCCCCGCCGACTTCGGTATCGCCGAACGGCGCAACCTCGACGAAATCCGTGTGGAAAACAGCCAGGAATCGCTGGCGAAAATGGACGAAGTGCTCGGCGGAGCGCACGGTGCGGCGCGCGACATTGTCCTGCTCAACGCCGCCGCCACCCTCTACGCGGGCAACACCGTTTCCGATATCGCCCAAGGCATAGAAACCGCCCGCGCCGCCATCGACTCGGGCAAGGCCGAAGCGAAACGGCAGGAGTTTCTGGCTTTCGGCCGGCAGTTTGCCTGACAATCTTACCGGCGCCCAAAGGCCGTCTGAACAATTTTCAGACGGCCTTTGGGCTTCAATCTTTTTGTTTTGCCGACATCTGTTTGAAAGACAAAGAGGCCGCCTGAAACAATATCCGTTCTTTCAGACGGCCTCTTTGGTGCAGATAACGCACGCATTCCCCAACATTCCGGCAGCCCTACGGGTTGCCGCCTTTAAGGCCGTCTGAACAATACGGATTGAGCAGCATGAAAACGAATAGTGAGCCAAAATAAAAAATCTGCGGCGTTGCCGCGCCTTCACTCAAAGAGGGTGGCTTACTAGGGCGTGTTGACAATCAGCCTTGCGGCGGTATTTTTGGTAAAAATCCACGCCTGCCGCGTCAAAAATGCTCGCAAGATGTTCAATCTTGCTGCGCTTTTTTCCTTGCAGGCGCGAATTTTTCCTCAAAAAACCGCTTCGCAAGCTGAATGTCAACACGCCCTAAGACATGAAGATCCGGCTCCGTAGTGCTTGTACTGTCTGTGGTTTGCCGCCTTGTATCTTTTTGTGTTGGCCGACTATAAAAGGCCGTCTGAAAGCGCGGTTTCAGACGGCCTCTTGTTTCCGATTCGGGTTTACAAACGGGTGACGCGGCGCACCTGCGGGATGGTGTGCAGGGCGTGGATGATGCTGTTGAGCTGTTTGAGATCCTGCGTTTTGATGCGGAATTTGAATTCGATAAAGCCTTCCGTGCCCGACTGGCTTTGCGAGGGCGTTTCCACGGCTTCGATGTCGGCGCCCTGCTCGGACATGGCCATCGCCATGGCCGCCAGCAGGCCGTGGCTGTCCTGCGAGGCGACGAGCAGGACGGTGTGGTAGGTGTGGCCGCCGATGTTTTCCCAGTCGGCATCAAGCTGCTGGTCGGGATCACTTTTGAGCAGGTTGGGACAGGTTTCGCGGTGGATAATCAGCCCCTGGTCTTTAATCAGGATGGCGCGGATGGCGTCGCCGGGTATCGGGTTGCAGCATTGGCCGAGGTGGACGCGGCCGGTTTCGTTACCGCTGATTTTTATCGGACTGAGGCGCACTTCGCCGCCAAGGTGCTGCCCCGCCAGCTCGGCAATGTGCATGGCAACGGAAACGGGCAGGGTGTGCCCCATACCGACGCTGTACAGCACGTCTTCAAAGCTGGTTTGTTTTTCGGTGAGGTCGGCAAGATAGGCTTCTTTGAGTTCTTCCGACAGGAGGACGTCGCGCGGCAGAAGGCCGGCGAGGGCTTTTTGCAGCAGGTTTTCGCCCAGTTCGACGGCGTCGCGGCGGTTCATGTTTTTGATGTAGCTGCGGATGGCGCTGCGGGCGCGGCCGGAAACGGCGAAGTTGAGCCAGGCGGCGTTTGGCCGTGCCTGATCGGAGGTGACGATTTCGACGGTGTCGCCGGTTTTCAGACGGGTACGCAGCGGCACCATGCTGTTGTTGACGCGGGCGGCGGCGGTGCGGTTGCCGATGTCGGTGTGCACGGCGTAGGCGAAGTCGATGGGGGTTGCGCCTTCGGGCAGTACGAGGATGCGGCCTTTTGGTGTGAAGATGTAGACTTCGCTGGGAAAAAGGTCGACTTTGACGTGTTCGAGGAATTCGACGGCGTTGGCCGAACGCGCCTGCAAGTCGAGAATGTTTTGCAGCCATTTGTTGGCGTTGAGCGTGGCCTGATCGGGGCGGTCGTCGCCCGATTTGTACGCCCAGTGGCTGGCAACGCCGCTTTCGGCAACGGCGTTCATTTCGCGGGTGCGTATCTGCACTTCTATCGGCAGGCCGTGCGGGCCGGTGAGCGTGGTGTGCAGGCTTTGGTAGCCGTTGCTTTTGGGGATGGCGATGTAGTCTTTGAATTTGCCGGGCTTGGGCTGGTAGAGGCCGTGCAGCGCGCCGAGTGCGGCGTAGCAGGCGGGGATGCTGTTGGTGATGACGCGGAAACCGTAGATGTCCATCACTTCGTCGAAGCGCAGGTGTTTGTTGCGCATTTTCTGATGGATGCTGTACAGGTTTTTTTCACGCCCTTTGATTTGCGCTTCGATGTTGGCACCGACCAGCCGCTGGCTGAACGCCGCCAGCACTTTGCCGACGATGTCGCGCCGGTTGCGGCGGAAGTTGTTCATCGCTTTTTGCAGGGTGCGGTAGCGCGACGGGTAGATGTTTTGGAAGGACAGATCCTGCAATTCGCGGTAAACGGGATTGAGGCCGATGCGGTTGGCAATCGGGGCATAGATTTCCAGCGTTTCCTGCGAGATGCGGCGGCGTTTGTCGGGGCGCATCGAGCCGAGCGTGCGCATATTGTGCAGGCGGTCGGACAGTTTGACGATGATGACGCGCATGTCTTTGGTCATCGCTAGAATCAGCTTGCGGAAGCTCTCGGCCTGATGTTCGGTTTGGTTGTCGTATTGCAGTTTTTCCAGCTTGGAGAGGCCGTCTACCATATCGGCGATGGCGTCGCCGAACTCGGCAGCCATTTCCTCTTTGGTGACGCCCGTGTCTTCCAAGACGTCGTGCATCAGCCCCGCACTGAGCGTTTGGATGTCCATATGCCATTTGGCCAGCTCGGTGGCAACGGCAATCGGATGGGTGATGTAGGGCTCGCCGCTTTTGCGCGTTTGTCCGTCGTGTGCGAAAAAGGCGTAGGCACAGGCTTTTTCCAAGCGCTCCAAATCTTCTTTGGGAAGGTAGGACGCGGCATCGAACAGCAGGCCGCGTGCTTGGGCGGTCAGCGGATCGTAGGGGGCGGCGGGCGCGGGGACGGACATTTTCAGACGGCCTGAAACGTTATTTGCTGCGATTGAGGATATCGGCCGTGACCTGTCCGGCAGCGATTTCGCGCAATGCGGTGACGGTGGGCTTGTCGTTGCGCACGTCGTCCACCAGCGGCGCGGTGCCGTTTTCCAGCTGGCGGGCGCGGCGTGCGGCGGCAAGTGTCAGGTCGAAATGGTTGGTGATTTTGTCGGAGCAGTCTTCTACGGTGATGCGTGCCATTTTCGGGTTTCCTTGTTTGTTTGAGAGTTGGTTTGAGACGGATTCGGAGAAATTCAGAAATTTTCCGAGAGCAGGTGTTCGATAAAGTTCTGCTGCCGCGCCAGAGTCTGCCTGTGCGCACGGATAATCGCGCCCAGCTGGGCTTCGGCCTCGGCCAGATCGCGGTTGACGACGATGTAGTCGAACAGCAGCGACTGTTCGATTTCGCCGCGCGCCTGGCGCAGCCTTTTTTCCACCACTTCCGGCGCGTCGGTGCCGCGCCCGCGCAGGCGCTCGGCCAGTTCGGCAAAGCTCGGCGGCAGGATGAAGATACCAACGGCTTCGGGCAGGGCGCGGCGAACCTGCTGAGCGCCTTGTACGTCGATTTCCAAAATTACGTCGAAGCCTTCGTTTTGCAGGGCTTTGAGGCCGGTGAGGCTGGTGCCGTAATAATTGCCGAACACGTTGGCGTGTTCGAGAAAGCCGCCCGCATCGGCCATTTCTTCGAATTCCGCCGTGCCGACAAAATAATAATGCTCGCCGTGCCGCTCGCCTTCGCGCGGGGCGCGGGTGGTGTGCGATATGGAAACGCGCACGTCGGCATGGGCGGAGAGCAGGCGCGACACCAGCGTTGTTTTGCCCGTGCCCGAAGCGGCGGAAATGATGAAAATATTGCCGGGATTTTTTGCGCTCATGATACGGAAATCGCGTGGAATAAGGCTTCGGATTATAGCGCAACCGCGACGGAATAGAAAATTTGTTACAATGCCGCTTTTGCTTTGACAACGAGGATTGCGGCGGTGTTGATTCATCCCGAAGTGATGGGCGTGGAAGCCCTTTTTGAAAAAATGCGCAAGATTCCCGACTGGCCGGAAAAGGGGATTCTGTTTCACGACATTACGCCGATTCTGCAAAGCCCGCAGTATTTCCGCCTGCTGGTGGATCTGCTGGTCTACCGCTACATGGATCAGAAAATCGACGCCGTGGCGGGTTTAGACGCGCGCGGCTTTATCATCGGCGCGGCGCTGGCCTACCAGTTGAACGTCGGCTTCGTCCCCATCCGCAAAAAAGGCAAGCTGCCCTTCAAAACCGTATCGCAGAAATACGCGCTGGAATACGGCGAGGCAACGGTGGAAATCCATACCGACGCGCTGCAGCCGGGCGCACGCATGCTGCTGGTGGACGACTTGGTGGCCACGGGCGGCACGATGCTGGCGGGTGCGGAGCTGATCCACCGCCTCGGCGGTAATGTGGTGGAAGCCGCCGCCATTTTGGAATTTACCGATCTGCCGGGCGGACAACGCATCCGCGACGCAGGCGTGCCGCTGTTTACGCTCTACCAAAACGAAGGCTGTATGCCCGATATCGCCTGAGGCCGTCTGAGAAAAAGGCCGTCTGAAAATGCCGAAAGACTTTCAGACGGCCTTTTCGTATGGCGGCAAACCGTACCCGCCGCTGTTTCAAACCGCTTTCGTATCCGAACCGGCCTGCGTCCATGCATCGGATGAGGCCGTCTGAAAAGAGGCCGTCTGAAAACGCCGGAACGTTTCAGACGGCCTCTTTGAATGCTGCAAGCCGCAGCCGCCGTTTTTAAGACGGCCTCTGCATCATCCAGCTTTGGATTTTGCGCGCGTCGTTGACGCGGGTGGTGGTGGTGGGCGAATTGAGCAGCACGATGGTTACCGGCTCGCTGCCGATTCTGGCTTTCACCACCATCGAACGACCCGACTCGCGGATATAGCCCGTTTTCTGCAATTCTATATCCCACGAGCCTTCGCGCACGAGGGCGTTGGAATTTTTATAGTTCTGCTGGCGGCCGGCGCTGGTGTACACCGAGCCGTAGGTAGACGTGCTGTTGCGGCGGATTTGCGGGTATTGGGCTGCCGCGTTCGCCAGCTTGCTCAAATCGGCGGCGGTGGACACGTTGCGGTAGTCCAGGCCGGTGGGCTCGTAAAAACGGCTGCTGGACATGCCCAGGCTCTGCGCTTTGGCGTTCATAGCAGCGACAAACGCACCCATGCCGCCCGGATAGGTGCGCCCCAGCGCGTGGGTGGCGCGGTTTTCGCTCGACATCAGGCTCAGGTGCAAAAGCTGCGCCCGCGTCAGCTGCGTGCCTACCGACAGGCGGCTGCCCGTGCCTTTGAGGCGGTCGATTTCATCTTCCGTGATGGTAATCACTTCGTCCATGTTCAGGCGCGCATCCAGCGTCACCATCGCCGACATCAGTTTGGAAATCGACGCGATGGGCATCACGCGGTTCATGTTTTTCTGATACAGCACTTCGCCTGTGCGGTTGTTCATAATCAAGGCCGACTGCGAAGCCAAAAGCGGGCCGGCGATGGCGGCCTGCGCTTCGAGCATATCGCCCGGATTGTTGGCAAGGAAAGTGCCCAACGGATCCTGCTCGGTGGGGAAATTCTGTTGCAGAAACTGGCCGAGCACGTCCAAATCGTCGGCGGCGGCGTTGAGGGGGAACAGGCTCAGGCCGAGCAGAACGGCGGCGGCCTTTTTGTAAAACCGGGTTGCGTACATCGTGTTATCCGTAAAATTGCAAAGATTCGTCCGGCGGCGCGACACAAAGACGGGGAGGCCGTCTGAAAATATTTTTTATTCCGCGCCATCGGCTTAGGGAGAAGTGCTGCCTGTTTGAGGTCGCGGCGCATTGTCTGTGAAAAGCAAACGCCTTGTAAAGCGGGCAGACGCAGTTTTGCACGAGTTTTCGTTTCCGCCGCCAACGCCCCTGCCGCCGCACTGCCTTGTTAGGCCGTCTGAAAATTGAAAAAACTACGGCCAATCATTATAATCGCCCACTTTTTTCAGACTTTCAGACGGCCTGTCCGTTTGCGCTGCCGAGGTAAAACCATGACCACAGAAAACCGCCACTGCTCCTTTTGCGGCAAATCCGAGCAGGAAGTCAAACACCTGATTGAAGGCCAAGACGCCTATATCTGCAACGAATGCGTGGAAACCTGCGGCGTGATGCTCGAAGCCGACGACGGCGCCGGCAAGGCAGACGGCAGCGGCAATACCGCAGACAAACTGCCCACGCCCGCCGAAATCGTCGCCAACCTCGACGACCACGTTATCGGCCAGGAACAGGCGAAAAAAGCCCTCGCCGTTGCCGTCTACAACCACTACAAACGCCTGCGCCACCCGCAGGCGGACGGCAAAGTCGAACTGTCCAAATCCAACATCCTCCTCATCGGCCCGACCGGCTCGGGCAAAACCCTGCTGGCGCAATCGCTGGCACGCAAACTCGACGTGCCCTTCGTAATGGCCGACGCCACCACGCTCACCGAAGCGGGCTATGTCGGCGAAGACGTCGAGCAAATCATCACCAAGCTCTTGGGCAAATGCGAATTCAACGTGGAAAAAGCCCAGCGCGGCATTGTTTACATCGACGAAATCGACAAAATCTCGCGCAAGAGCGATAACCCCTCCATCACCCGCGACGTGTCGGGCGAAGGCGTGCAGCAGGCGCTGCTCAAACTCATCGAAGGCACGGTTGCCAGCGTGCCCCCGCAGGGCGGGCGCAAGCATCCCAACCAGGATTTCGTCCAAGTCGACACCACCAACATCCTCTTCATCTGCGGAGGTGCGTTTGCCGGATTGGAAAAAGTCATCCGCCAGCGCACCGAAAAAGGCGGCATCGGCTTCGGCGCGTCGGTGCACAGCAAAGACGAAAACGCCGCCATCACCGAGCTGTTTGAAATCGTCGAGCCGGAAGATTTGATCAAATTCGGCCTGATTCCCGAACTGATCGGCCGCCTGCCCGTGATTGCCACCCTGGCCGAACTCGACGAAGACGCGCTCATCAACATCCTCACCGAGCCGAAAAACGCGCTGGTAAAACAATATCAGGCACTGCTGGCGATGGAAGGGGCGGAACTCGAATTTGAAGAAGCCGCCCTGCGCGCCATCGCCAAACTCGCCATGAGCCGCAAAACCGGCGCACGCGGCCTGCGCTCCATCGTCGAACGCGCCCTGATGGAAACCATGTACCGCCTGCCCGACCTGCCGCAGGTGAAAAAAGTGCTCATCACTGCCGACGTTATCGACAAACAGCAGCCGCCGCTGCTGTTCTTGGAAAACGGCGAAGAATATAAGGGATAAGCCGCCACACGCTAAAAGGCCGTCTGAAAAAGGCCGTCTGAAAAAGGCCGTCTGAAAAAGGCCGTCTGAAAAAGGCCGTCTGAAAAAGGCCGTCTGAAAAAGGCCGTCTGAAAAAGGCCGTCTGAAAAAGGCCGTCTGAAAAAGGCCGTCTGAAAAAGGCCGTCTGAAAAAGGCCGTCTGAAAAAGGCCGTCTGAAAAAGGCCGTCTGAAAAAGGCCGTCTGAAAAAGGCCGTCTGAAAAAGGCCGTCTGAAAAAGGCCGTCTGAAAAAGGCCGTCTGAAAAAGGCC
>NZ_JBKGTW010000059.1:0-10899 GCF_046546535.1 Neisseria sp. WLZKY-1 | reverse complement strand
CCGGACAAAGCGGTTCGATGGCTGCCCACTGGGCATCGGATAGGGTATATCTGGTCATATCTGTATGATACTGTGAAAAATTGAATGTCAACAGACCCTAGTGGATTGAGGCCGTCTGAAACGCATGGCAAACCGCTTCGCGCCACGTTAAGAAAGATGCGTCGAATGTCAGTTTCGGTTTACAATCCGCCCTTTGCAAAACACCAATAAAGAGAAACGCCATGAACCCAATGTTTGTCAAACCCGCCATCCGCATCTCCATTATCGCCGCCGTTATCACCGGCATCCTCATCCTCTTCGGCGTACGCTGGTGGGTGGCTGTGTTAAGCGTGCTGCTTGCCGCCGCTATCATTGCCCTGCTCGCTGTGTGGGCGGTGAAACGCCAGCGCAAACAGTTTGCCGACCGCCTCAAATCCTTCAACATCGACCCCGAAAGCGGCCGCATCAATCCCGCCGACCTGCGCCGCATGTACAACAGCGGCGGACAGGCGCAGCAGGACGCCGTGCTCATCTACTGCATGGCCAACAACAACTGCCCGCCCGACGAAGCGCACAAATTCTTCAAAGAAACCTCGCCCTTCAACGCCAAAAACCGTCAGGCGCAAATCAAAGCCATGCAGGAAATGCAGGCGCAGCAGCGCAAAGGAAAAGGCAAGGGCAAAGGCAACCGCTTTCATTAAATCACATAGGCCGTCTGAAAACGGATTCCGGTTTTCAGACGGCCTCAAACCGCAAAAGCCCACAGCAGATCATGTACGACGTAAACACCCACGACGTGCGCCGCTTCTTCGCCAACGTATGGAAAGAACGGCTCAACCCCCTCGCCCTCGACGGTTTGCAGCAAAAAGCCCTGCGCATCGTCGAAGCCCATCAGGAATACGCCGAATACCTCGAACACATCGAAGACTACCTCGACACCGAATGGAAACCGGAAAACGGCCGCGAAAACCCCTTCCTCCACCTCTCGCTGCACCTCTCCATCCAAGAACAGGCCGCCATCGACCAGCCGCCTGGCATCCGTGCCATCCACCAAGCCCTCACCGCCAAACACAATGGCGACTGGGTCGCCGCCGAACACCAAATGATGGAAGCGCTGGCCGAAACCGTGTGGGAAGCGCAGCGCTACGGCAAAGGCTTGGACGTCAACGCCTACATCACCCGCCTGCGCCGCCTCGTCGGCCTCGGCCAGGAAGAAAACGCCCGCATCAACCCGCACGAAGTGCCGCTGTCCGACAAAATCAGCGGCCGCTGAAATCCTGTAAAGGCCGTCTGAAACCCTTTTTTCAGACGGCCTTCCACCCTTCAACGCAACCTGAAAGAGCAGCATGAACAACATCAGCCTGAAAAAAACCTACTCCGGCAAAGTCCGCGACCTCTACGAAATCGACGACAAGCGCATGCTGATGGTCGCCAGCGACCGCCTGTCCGCCTTCGACGTTATCCTGCCCGAACCCATCCCCGGCAAAGGCGAAATCCTTACGCAAATTTCCAACTTCTGGTTTGAAAAACTCAAGCACATCATGCCCAACCACTTCACCGGCGACACCGTTTACGACGTTCTGTCCGAAAACGAAGCCCGTGCCGTCGAACAACGCGCCGTCGTCGCCAAACGCCTCACGCCCGTGAAAATCGAAGCCATCGTGCGCGGCTATCTGGCCGGCAGCGGCTGGAAGGAATACCAAAAAAACGGCACCGTCTGCGGCATCCGCCTGCCCGAAGGCCTGCGCGAAGCCGACAAACTGCCCGAAGTGCTGTTCACCCCGTCCACCAAAGCCGAAGTCGGCGGCCACGACGAAAACATCAGCTTTGCCGAGTGCGAAAAAATCATCGGCAAAGAACTCGCCGCCCAAGTGCGCGACAAAGCCGTCGCCCTCTATACGGAAGCCGCCGCCTACGCCGAAACGCGCGGCATCATTATCTGCGACACCAAATTCGAGTTCGGCCTCGACGAAAACGGCACGCTCACCCTGATGGACGAAGTGCTGACCCCCGATTCCAGCCGCTTCTGGCCGAAAGAACACTACCGCCCCGGCAGCAACCCGCCCTCCTTCGACAAACAGTTTGTGCGCGACTGGCTGGAACAAAGCGGCTGGAACAAACAGCCGCCCGCGCCGCAAGTGCCCGCCGACATCATCGAAAAAACCGCCGCCAAATACCGCGAAGCCCTGCGCCTGCTCACCGAGTAAACCGCACTGCTTTCAGACGGCCTCCGCCTGCGGCAAGAGGCCGTCTGAAAGCCGAGTTTTCAAAGACCCAACAGGCTTGGGATACACGAAACACCTCCCTTTACGGGAGGCGTTTCGCGCTTCCCTTTCTACCAGCGCACCGCTACATGTAAATTCTGCTAAATACCCCGGCAGCGCATTGCGGGATTGCCCGCGCTGCAATAGAATGCACCTCTTTTAGAGCTTAGTCTCTAAACTCGAATCACAACATCCGATGCAAAGGACACCCATGACCACCTTCCCCCCCCAATCCAGCTACACCAAAGAAGAACTGCTCGCCTGCGGGCGCGGCGAACTGTTTGGCGCGGGCAACGCCCAGCTGCCGCTGCCCGACATGCTGATGATCGACCGCATCGTCGAAATCAACAACACCGGCGGCAAATACGGCAAAGGCGAAATCATCGCCGAACTCGACATCAACCCCGACTTGTGGTTCTTCGGCTGCCATTTCCAGGGCGACCCCGTAATGCCCGGCTGTCTCGGCCTAGACGCCATGTGGCAGCTGGTCGGCTTTTTCCTCGGCTGGACGGGCGCTCCCGGGCGCGGCCGCGCGCTGGGCTGCGGCGAAGTGAAATTCAGCGGCCAGGTGCTGCCCAAACACAAAACCGTGCGCTACCACATCCACATCAAACGCGTGATGAACAGCAAACTGGTGCTGGGCATCGCCGACGCCGAAATGAGCGTGGACGGCCGCCCCATCTACGAAGGCAACGGCCTGCGCGTCGGCCTGTTCACCACCACCGACGACTTCTAAACCGTCCTTTCAGGCTGCCCCCAATCCCCAAACAGGCAGCCTGAAAACCACCCGCAAGCCGCCACACCAACCCAGGCCGTCTGAAAACCTTTCAGGCTGCCACCCCACCGGAGTTTGAACCATGAAACGCGTCGTCGTAACCGGCATCGGCATCGTCTCCAGCCTCGGCAACAACTGCCGCGAAGTCCTCGCTGCCCTGCAAAACCTGAAATCCGGCATTTCGTTCGACGAAAGCTACCGCGAAATGGGCATGCGCTCCCACATCGCCGGCAACATCAAAATCGACCCCAAAGACCACATCGACCGCAAAATCCTGCGCTTTATGGGCAACGCCCCCGCCTACGCCTACATCGCCATGCAGGAAGCCATCGCCAACGCCGGCCTCACCGAAGAGCAGGTTTCCAATATCCGCACCGGCATCGTCGCCGGCAGCGGCGGCGCTTCCTCCGCCAGCCAGGTCGAAGCCGCCGACATCCTGCGCGCCAGCGGCGTCAAACGCGTCGGCCCCTACGGCGTGACCAAAACCATGGCCTCCACCGTTGCCGCCTGCCTGGCCACGCCGTTTAAAATCAAAGGCGTAAACTATTCCATCAGCTCCGCCTGCTCCACCTCCGCCCACTGCATCGGCCACGCCGCCGAGCTTATCCAGCTGGGCAAACAAGACATCGTGTTCGCGGGCGGAGGCGAGGAAGTGTCGTGGCAGATGAGCAGCCTGTTCGACGCAATGGGCGCCCTGTCGAGCAAATACAACGACACCCCCGAACGCGCCAGCCGCGCCTACGACGCCGCGCGCGACGGCTTCGTGATTTCCGGCGGCGGCAGCATTCTGGTGATGGAAGAATACGAACACGCCAAAGCACGCGGTGCGAATATTTTGTGCGAACTCACCGGCTACGGCGCCACCTCCGACGGCTACGACATGGTGCAGCCCTCCGGTGAAGGCGCCGTGCGCTGCATGCAGATGGCACTCGCCCAACACGGCGGCAGCGTCGACTACATCAACGCCCACGGCACCTCCACCCCCGTCGGCGACACCAAAGAACTCGGCGCCATCCGCGAAGCCTTCGCCGGCCGGGACATCCCGCTGATCAGCTCCACCAAATCCCTCTCCGGCCACGCCCTCGGCGCCGCCGGCTCCAACGAAGCCATCTACTCCATCCTGATGATGCAAAACGACTTCGTCTGCGCCAGCGCCAACATCGAAACGCTCGACGAACAGGCCGCCGACCTGCCCATCGTCCGCGAAAACCGCCCCGCCAAACTCAATGCCGTAATGTCCAACAGCTTCGGCTTCGGCGGCACCAACGCCACCCTGATTTTCAGCAGGGTCGAATAAAGGGCAGCCAAAAGCCGTATTGTTTGTGCAATACGGCTTTTCAGACGGCCTCAAAAGTAAAAACGGTATGCCTGCGGGCATACCGTTTTCTTTTTTCCGTTTTGCCGTGACTTAAATCGACGCGTTAATAAACGCAGTCAGCTGGCCTTTTGCCAGTGCGCCGACTTTGGTGGCGACGTTTTGGCCGTCTTTAAATACCATCAGCGTCGGAATGCCGCGCACGCCGAAGCGGGTGGGGGTTTGCTCGTTTTCGTCGATGTTGATTTTGACGACTTTCAGACGGCCTGCAAATTCGGCTGCGATGTCGTCCAAAATCGGAGCGATCATTTTACACGGGCCGCACCAGGGCGCCCAGAAGTCCAGCAATACGGGCACGTCGGATTTCAATACGTCCTGTTCGAAGCTGGCATCGGTGGCATGTACGATTAATTCGCTGCTCATTTTTTGTCCTTTTTAAGGGTTGGAAAGATACGGCGGACAGAATAGTGGCTAAGCATGCCGATTTCAAGTGCGGCGCGGCATGATAGTTTTGCGGTATGGAGGCGATACCCGTCTCCGGGCGGCAAAGGCCGTTCCCGCCTACGCGGGAATGACGTTTCTGAACGCCGGGCGACCACGAAGCAAAAGCGAATTATGCCAGCACTCAAATGCAAAAAGCGGCAACCCTTGCGGGGTTACCGAATACCTCAAATCAGAGATTTACGCTTCACAAACATACAGGCTAGGCCTGCACTCTGTCCGTTCGACTCAACTTCGCACGGACAAAGACGGTCGGTTTTCAGACGGCCTAACGGCTTTTTTCTGCTGCGGCCTTTACGGCCGTCTGAAAACCCTGTGGCGTCACGAATCAGTGGAACTGGTTCATGGTGTTGTCTTTGCCGCCCGCTTTCAAAGCGGCTTCGCCGGCAAAGTATTCTTTGTGGTTGTCGCCGATGTCGGAGCCCGCCATGTTCTGATGTTTCACGGTGGCGATACCCTGGCGGATTTCCTGACGCTGCACGCCTTTCACATAGGCCAGCATGGCTTCGTCGCCGAAGTAGCCTTTGGCCAGATTGTCGGTGGACAGGGCGGCGGTGTGGTAGGTCGGCAGGGTAATCAGGTGGTGGAAGATGCCGGCTTGGGCGGAGGCGTCACGCTGGAAGGTGCGGATGCGCTCGTCGGCTTCTTTGGCCAGCTCAGTGTCGTCGTATTCGGCCGACATCAGTTTGGCGCGGTCGTAAGCGGATACGTCTTTACCGGCTTCTTTCCAAGCGTCGAACACCTGCTGGCGGAAATTCAGCGTCCAGTTGAACGACGGGCTGTTGTTGTACACCAGCTTGGCGTTGGGGATAACCTGGCGCACGCGATCAATCATTTCCTTAATCTGGCCGATATGCGGTTTTTCGGTTTCGATCCACAAAAGGTCGGCGCCGTTTTGCAGGGAGGTGATGCAGTCGAGTACCACTCGGTCGACACCGGTGCCTTTTCTAAACTGGAACAGGTTGCTCGGCAGGCGGGTGGGCTTGATGGTTTTGCCGTTGGTGTTGACGATAACGTCGCCTGCTTTCACTTGGCTCAGGTCGGTGATTTCTTCGCCTTCGAGGAAGCTGTTGTATTGGTCGCCCAAGTCGCCCGGTTGGGTGGAGAAGGCGATTTGCTTGGTCAGACCCGCGCCGAGGGAGTCGGTGCGCGCAACAATCACGCCGTTGTCCACACCCAACTCCAAGAATGCGTAGCGCACTGCGTTGATTTTAGCGAGGAAGTCGACGTGCGGCACGGTAACTTTGCCGTCTTGGTGGCCGCATTGTTTTTCGTCGGACACCTGGTTTTCAATCTGGATGCAGCACGCGCCCGCTTCGATCATTTTTTTCGCCAGCAGATAGGTGGCTTCCGCGTTGCCGAAACCAGCGTCGATGTCGGCGATAATCGGCACGACGTGTGTTTGGAAATTGTCGATTTGGTTTTGGATGTCGGCGGCTTTGGCGGTGTCGCCGGCGGCGCGGGCTTCGTCGAGCGCGGTAAACAGCAGATCAAGCTCGCGGGCGTCGGCCTGTTTCAGGAAGGTGTAGAGCTCTTCAATCAGCGCGGGCACGGAGGTTTTTTCGTGCATGGACTGGTCGGGCAGCGGGCCGAACTCGGAGCGCATACCGGCAACCATCCAGCCGGAAAGGTAGAGATAGCGTTTGTTGGGCGTTTGGTGGTGTTTTTTCACTGCAATCAGCTTCTGTTGGCCGACAAAGCCGTGCCAGCAGCCCAGCGATTGGGTGTAGTTGGCCGGGTTTGCGTCGTATTCGGCCATATCGCGGCGCATGATGTCGGCCGTGTATTTGGCGATGTCCAAACCGGTTTTGAAACGGTTTTGCAGACGCATACGGGCGACGTATTCGGGCGTGATGGCCGCCCAGCCGCTGCCGTTGGCCTGTTTGGTTTGTTCTGCTGCTTTGATTTCTTCTTGGTATTTAGCCATTTGAAAGCTCCTTTGTTCTCGCTTGATTTTTGGATAAGGCCGCCTGCTGCATTTGTAGTTCCATGTAGTCGGCTGGCGTGAACGGGAATTTACCTGCGTTTATGCTGCTTGCCAAGCACCGAAAACGGATTTTTCGTGCCACGTAACCCTGCCGCAGGCAAAAATCAGGCCGGTTTTTAAAATTTTTTCGCCGCATGCCCCGCTTTGCGCGGATTTTATGCCTGTCAAAAGCCGTTTTAAGAAATTTAGTGGCTATTTAGATATTATTGGAAGCAGTCTGCGAAAAAACATTTTGATTTAAAACGAATAAAACATTCGTATTTTTGTAATCTTTTGTAGTATTAAACATAAAGGCCGTCTGAAAACGATGGTGTAGAGGCGAAAAAGCCCGGCATTGCACGGCAAAACGCGATTTTCTTTTGCGCTTTCGCCGCTTTGCCTTACAATCCGCGCCTTTTCGCAAACTGTGGTTCGCAATCCCCCCACAATAAAAAACTAAGGAAACCTTCAATGTCCCGTTCTTCAGAAGAACTGCACGGCCTCTCGCTTTTGGGCGGCCACACGCAGTATCAAAGCCAATATGCTCCCGAAGTTTTGGAAGCGTTCGACAACAAACATCCCGACAACGATTATTTCGTCAAATTCGTCTGTCCCGAATTCACCAGCCTCTGCCCGATGACCGGCCAGCCCGATTTTGCCACCATCGTTATCCGCTACATTCCCGACATCAAAATGGTGGAAAGCAAATCGCTGAAACTTTATCTTTTCAGCTTCCGCAACCACGGCGACTTCCATGAAGACTGCGTCAACATCATCATGAAAGACCTGATTGCCCTGATGCAGCCGCGCTACATCGAAGTGCACGGCATCTTCACCCCGCGCGGCGGCATCGCCATCCATCCCTTCGCCAACTGGGGACGCCCCGGCACGCCTTTCGAACAAACCGCACGCGAACGCCTGCTGCGCCACGACATGGACTAAGGAGAGCGACATGTACCAATTCACCCCGCAACAACAGCAAAAAGCCCTGCGCTGGCTCGTCGTGTTCCACATCGCCGTTATCGCTTCCAGCAACTATCTGGTGCAGTTTCCCTTCACCATCACCCTGCCTAACGGCTATCAGGTGCACTCCACTTGGGGCGCGTTCACCTTTCCCTTTATCTTTCTTGCCACCGACCTGACCGTGCGCATCTTCGGCCAGCGGCTGGCGCGGCGCATCATCTTCTTCGTCATGTTCCCCGCTCTTATCCTCTCCTATGCCTTCTCCGTCGTCTTCCAAGACGGCAGCTGGACGGGCTGGACGGCGCTGGCGCAGTTTAACGGCTTCGTCTTCCGCATCGCCCTGGCAAGCTTCGCCGCCTATGCCGTCGGCCAGATACTCGACATCTTTGTCTTCAACAAACTGCGCCGCCTGAAATCGTGGTGGATTGCGCCCACCGCCTCCACCTTCCTCGGCAACGCCGTCGACACCGTGCTCTTCTTTTCCATCGCCTTCTACGCCGGCAGCGACGCCTATATGGCCGAACACTGGCCGCACATCGCCTTTGTCGATTATCTGTTCAAACTCACCATCTGCGCCCTGTTCTTCCTGCCTGCCTACGGCGTGATTCTGAACATCCTCACCAAACGCCTCACCACGCTGGAAAAAGCGGAAGACCCCGCCCCGTCGCCCGCGCATCAGGCGCAATAGCCCCGGCAGTAAAAAGGCCGTCTGAAAAGAGCAAAAGGCTTTTTCAGACGGCCTTTTCCGTTCAGACGGCCTTTCGGGTATCTTCCCAATGCCGTCAGGCCGTCTGAAAACCGCCATCCCGCTTTCAGACGGCCCGAACCGACAGACAAAAGCTGAGCAGAAAGAGGCCGTCTGAAAACCCTGTTTCGGATTTTCAGACGGCCTCTTTGTCCTAAAAATCAAGCAGCCGGAATCAGGCGGCGAAGCGGCGGGCGACTTCGTCCCAGTTGACGATTTCCCAGAAGCCGCTCAGATAGTTGGGGCGGCTGTTGCGGTAGTCGATGTAGTAGGCGTGCTCCCACACGTCGCAGGTCAAAAGCGGCACATTGTCGCTGTTGAGCGGCGTGGCGGCGTTGGAAGTGGACACCAAATCCAATTCGCCCGACGGGGTTTTCACCAGCCATGCCCAGCCCGAGCCGAACGTGCCGGCGGCGCAGGTGTCGAAGGCTTTTTGGAAGGCTTCGAAGCTGCCCCATTTGGCGTCGATTGCGGCGGCCAGTTCGCCCGAAGGTTTGCCCTGGCCTTTGGGGGTGAAACCGAGCCAGTAGAAAGTGTGGTTCCAGGTTTGCGCCGCGTTGTTGAACACGCCGCCGGACGCTTTTTTCACGATTTCTTCCAGCGGGGCGTTTTCAAACTCCGTGCCTTTGATTTGGTTGTTCAGATTGGTGATGTAGGTCTGGTGGTGTTTGCCGTAGTGGTATTCCAAAGTTTCTTTCGACAGATGCGGCTCGAGCGCATCCAAGGCATACGGTAATTCGGGCAGTTTGTGTTCCATTTTGATACTCCTGTTATGTGTTTTATGGATAAAGCCGTCTGAAAACGGCTTGGCGATTCTACCCGACACCATGCATCGCGCCGATTGGATTTTTCTCCGCCCGCCATAGGAGACGTTTACGGCAGAGGCCGTCTGAAAGACGCCGCCCGTATTTCCCCGCTTTAAAATCGTTTACAATGCGCCCCGTTTTGTTTACCGAATGAAAGCCCGAAAAATGCTCGACATCCAACTTCTGCGCGGCGACACCGCCGCCGTTGCCGCCCGCCTCGCCCAACGCGGCTTTGCTTTTGACACCGCGCGTTTTGAAACCCTCGAAAACCGCCGCAAAGATCTGCAGGTTAAAACCGAAGAGCTGCAAGCCTCGCGCAACAGCATTTCCAAACAAATCGGCGCGCTCAAAGGCCAGGGCAAACACGACGAAGCGCAGGAAGCGATGAACCAAGTCGCGCAAATCAAAACCGATTTGGAGCAGGCCGCCGCCGATTTGGAAGCTGTGCAGGCCGAATTGGATGCCTGGCTGATGGCGATTCCCAACCTGCCGCACGAGAGCGTGCCCGTCGGCAAAGACGAAAGCGAAAACGTCGAAGTGCGCCGTGTCGGCGAACCGCGCCAATCCGACTTTGAAATCAAAGACCACGTTGATTTGGGCGAACCCTTGGGGCTGGATTTTGAAGGCGGCGCGAAACTTTCCGGAGCACGCTTTACCGTGATGAAAGGCCAAATCGCCCGCCTGCACCGCGCCCTCGCCCAATTCATGCTCGACACCCACACGCAGCAGCACGGCTACACCGAACACTACACCCCCTACATCGTCAACGACACCGCCCTGTTCGGCACGGGCCAATTGCCTAAATTCGGCGAAGACCTGTTTCACGTTACCCGTGGCGGCGACGAGAGCAAAACCACGCAATACCTGATTCCCACCGCCGAAGTAACGCTCACCAACACCGTGGCCGACAGCATTTTGGCCGAACAGGATCTGCCGCAAAAACTCACCGCCCACTCGCCCTGTTTCCGCAGCGAGGCCGGCTCATACGGCAAAGACGTGCGCGGCCTTATCCGCCAGCACCAGTTTGACAAAGTCGAAATGGTGCAAATCGTCCGCCCCGAAACCTCCTACGACGCGCTGGAAGAAATGGTCGGCCACGCCGAAAACATCCTCAAAGCACTCGAATTGCCCTACCGCGTCATCACCCTGTGCACCGGTGACATGGGCTTCGGCGCGGCCAAAACCTACGACTTGGAAGTGTGGGTGCCCGCGCAAAACACCTACCGCGAAATCTCCAGCTGCTCCAACTGCGAAGACTTCCAAGCCCGCCGCATGAAAGCGCGTTTCAAAGACGAAAACGGCAAAAACCGCCTCGTCCACACCCTCAACGGCTCCGGCCTCGCCGTTGGCCGCACCCTCGTCGCCGTATTGGAAAACCACCAAAACGCCGACGGCAGCATCAACATCCCCGCCGCCCTGCGCCCGTATCTCGGCGGCGCGGACAAGCTGTCCGTTTGAGCCGGGCATAGGGTGTGTTGACAATCAGCTTGCGAGACGGTTTTTTGAGTAAAAAATGCCCGAATGCAAGGAAAAAAGCACAGCAAGGTTGGACACCTTGCGAGCATTTTTGACGCGGCAGGCGGGT
>NZ_JBKGTW010000058.1:0-11318 GCF_046546535.1 Neisseria sp. WLZKY-1 | reverse complement strand
AGCCGCTCGTTTTTGCTACGATGCGGGTGTAATCCTAGGGTGCGTTCCGAGGCGACTGGCCTGTTTGGTTGCTATGGTACGCTGATTTGAACATACAAGGGTGCGTATTTTATGCCCGTATCCGGCCGTCTGAAAGGTGCGCCTGCCGCCGTTTGCACGGCAAATGCCGCGTTCGGGCGCGGCAAGGTTTGCAAAAGGCATGGTTTGCCGCATAATTCGCGCTTTTTCGCCGCTTCCCGCCCATGAACGCTGTTTCCCACACGGTTTTCCTGCCCGACGAGTCCGCCACCGCCGCTTTGGCGCAGGCGCTGGCCGCCGCTTTTTCAGACGGCCTGACCCCACCTTTGGTGCTGTGGCTCGAAGGCGGATTGGGCGCGGGCAAAACCTCGTTTGCACGCAGCCTGTTGCGCGCGCTCGGTTTTGCCGGCGCGGTGAAAAGTCCGACCTACGCCATCGCCGAATCCTATCCGCTGCCGCAGTTTCCCCTCCACCATTTCGACCTCTACCGCTTCTCTTCGCCCGAAGAATGGGAAGACGCGGGCTTGGACGATTTGGCATCCGACGGCGCAATCTGCCTCATCGAATGGCCGGATAAGGGCGGCGCATACACTCCGCCGCCCGACATCACCCTCGCACTCGGACACGCTGACGGCGGGCGCAACGCCCGCCTGTATTCCCACACTACCCACGGCAGAAAAAGTTTAGAAGCATGGATAAGAAATTTACCCGCCGCCAAATAATCCGCAGCGCCGCCGCCGGCCTGCTGTTTACCGTTACCCCAGCCGCCTTTGCCAAAGGCGTGCCGCAGTTTGTCGCCGTGCGCATCTGGCCGGCCAGCGCCTACAGCCGCATCACGCTGGAATCCACCGAAAAGCTGCAATACAACTACTTCACCCTCGACAACCCGCGCCGCCTCGTTCTCGATCTCAAAGGCGTGCAGCTCAATTCTGTTTTGCAGGACATCAACAGCAAAGTCCAGCGCAGCGACCCCTACATCGGCACCATCCGTGTCGGCCAGAACACCGCCGACACCGTGCGCATCGTGATCGACCTGAAAACCGACGTCAACCCGCAGCTCTTCACCCTCGCGCCCGTCGCCAACTTCAAACACCGCCTTGTCGCCGACCTCTACCCCATGCACGCGCAGGACGCCAACGATCCCCTGATGGCGCTGCTCGAAGACTACTCCAACGGCAGAATCAGCAGTAGGGGCATGGGCGCCGACACCCCGCCCGTTAAGAAACCGCCCGAGTCGCCGCCCACCCGCGCCGACAACGCCCCGCCGGCCGCGCCCGAGCGCAGGTACAACCGCCAGCCCGTGATCGTGCTCGACCCCGGCCACGGCGGCGAAGACCCCGGCGCCATCGGCAAAAGCGGCCTGCGCGAAAAAGACGTCGTCCTCTCCATCGCCCGCGAAACCAAAAAACGCATGGAAAGCCTCGGCTACAAAGTCCACATGACGCGCAACGAAGACGTGTTCATCCCGCTGGGCGTGCGCGTCGCCAAAGCGCGCAAACTGCATGCCGACCTCTTCATCTCCATCCATGCCGACGCCTTCACCAGCCCCAGCGCGCGCGGCACCGGCGTTTACACCCTCAGCACCCGTGGCGCCAGCAGCGCGGCTGCCAAATTCCTTGCCCAAACGCAAAACAACGCCGACGCCATCGGCGGCGTGCACACCGTCGGCAACAAAGACGTCGACAGCGCCATCCTCGACATGACGCAGACCGTCACCAACAAAGACAGCGAAATCCTTGGCAAACGCGTCCTCGTCGAACTGGGCAAATACAACAAGCTGCACAAAGGCAGTCTCGACCAGGCCAACTTCGCCGTTTTGCGCGCGCCCGACATCCCCTCCATCCTCGTCGAAACCGCCTTCCTCTCCAACCCCGAAGAAGAGCGCAAACTCAGCGGCATGACCTTCCGCCACCAATGCGCCGACGCCATCACCGCCGGTGTGAAAGCCTACCTCTCCGTCGCCATCCTCGCCCGCAGATAGGCCGTCTGAAAAAGGCCGTCTGAAAACAGACAAAAGGCCGTCTGAAAGGCGTATCCGCTGCGGGTCAAACCTTTCAGACGGCCTTTTCTTTACCGGGTAAAAAGGCCGTCTGAAAAGCCCGCAGCGCAGGTTGGCTGCGGCAAATACGGCAAGAATAAAGGCGAGCGGCTGTATTACTGCGGGAAGTTTGCGTTTGAAGACTGATGCGGCGCGATAAAAGGCCGTCTGAAAGCTGCTTTCAGTCTGCCCCAATCCCACCCAATCCACTAAAACGAGCCCGCCATGGAAACCTACCGCAAACTCACCGCCCTCGCCGCCGTCCTGCACGAACATCCCGCCGACAGCGTCATCCTTATCCCCGAAACCGCCGCCGCAGTTCTCCGCCCCCAAAGCGCCAACGACTTCGCCGCCCTGTTCGCCCCCGCCGCCCGCTTCATTGTTCAGACTACCGACGCGCCCCTCCGCCTCGGCTACCGCCAATGGCTCACCGTCGGCGCGCTGCAACGCATCAAGCAAGACCTGCCCGCTGCCCCGTCCCAAGCCGACTGGCTCAACGTCCTCGCCGCCCATCTGATTGCCCTGCCCGCCGAATCCGTGTCCGGCGCAGACATCCCGCCGCTGGCATGGACAGATTTCGCCGACGACCAAGCGCGCATCCAATGGTGGATGCAATGCGTTCGCGCCTACCTCGACGGCGGCGACTTCACCCCCGCCAGCCGCGCCGCGCTGGACGACTGCGAACAGCGCATCGGCTGCCCCCTGCCGCCGATGCTGCGCGCCTACCACCAACACATCGGCGTGGAATACCTCGCCGAAATCATCAACCCGCCCGAGCGCATCGAGCCGCTGCTTGACGCTTTTCCCGGGCTGGAAGACATCCTTGAAGACCTGAGCGCCGAACAAGCTGCCGCCACCCGCGCCCTTGTCGAGCAACTCATCGCATTCGGCGACTATCTGGGCAACGGCAACCTCTGGTGCTTCCACCGCCAAACAGGGCAAGTCTGGTACTGCGACCACGACACCGGCGAATGCCTCAGCCCAATCTTCGACGACGTGCGCGACTACCTCGACGCAGTGATGATTCTGAGCCTCGCCGAAGCGCACGACCCCGAAGACGGTCATGAAGCCGCCGAAAGCATCCTGCGCCAACAGCTTGGTGACGCGGTGGTGGAAAAATGGATGTATTAGGGCGTGTTGACATTCAACATTTTGGCAGCTTTTCCGTCCTAAAATAGCATCTGCTTCGTTAAAAACACTCGCCAATGGGCGGCATTGGCTCGTGTTTTCGCCTTGCATCTGCCATTTTATGCCGAAAAATCCGCTTCAAAAGTTGAATGTCAACACGCCCTAGGGCAGCCTGAAAACGGCGTGTGGTTTTCAGGCTGCCTGCCTTAATAGACTTGATTTCACTCATGGCCTAACGGGACAACCCCGCAAGGGCTGACATAATATTTCTTTTCGCTGTCAGGCATCAGGTAAAAATAATTTTTAAATTCCCTGTCGCCAAAATTTTTACTGTCTGCCGCCTTCAATCCCTTATTGAATTTTTTAGCCGCTTCCTTCTGAAAGCGGCAAGCCCGTTTTTTTCAGACGGCCTTTTATCCAAGCCAACCAAGGAAACCGAACCATGACACCGCAACAGTTGCAAGACTTTCTCCACCGCTGCATCCCTGCCACCGCCGCGCTGCATATCCGTGTCGTCTCCTGCGGCACCGACGGCGTGGAACTCTTGATGCCGCACGCGCCCAACCGCAACCACAAAAACACCGTGTTCGGCGGCAGCACTGCATTGGGCGCGACCGTGTGTGGCTGGGCGCTGGTGCATCTGAACTGCCCCGAAGCGGCGGGCAATATCGTGATACAAAGCAGCGAAATCCGTTACACCGCGCCCGCGCACGGCGATTTGCTGCTGTCTGCCAAAAGCTCCGATGCCACCGAGTGGACGCGCTGCCGCGAAATGCTGGCGCAGCGCGGCAAGGGCAAAATCGATTTGGTGGTGGAGGGCTTTTCAGACGGCCTCCCCGTGGCACGGCTGACGGGCAGGTATGTTGCGCTGGCAGGGTAGGGCGGGCGCTTTGTCTCGCTGCGTTCAGACGGCCTCATTGCGCGCGGCGGCAACGCAATGCCCTGTTTTTACAGCCGGATCGGCTGTTCGGGCGAATTGTCGCCAATTTTACTTTTTGAGTCGGAAAAACCTTATTTTTTATGCGGTTAAACGGGTGTGTTTGTCATTTTTCCTTGACCGCATACCTCAGATTACTTAAAGTGCCGCCCCGCAGCCGTTAGCGCGGTTTGCATAAAAAACAAGCAAAAATACAAACCCAAACCCAAAGCCAATTTTATGAACACAAACTCCGAATCCACCATCGGCGGCAAACCCGCCGATGTGTATTTTTTCGGCACCTGCCTGCTCGACATTTTCATGCCCGAAGCGGGTTTGGATGCCGTGACGCTGATCGAGCAGCAGGGTATCCGCGTGCATTTTCCGATGGGACAGAGTTGCTGCGGCCAGCCGGCCTACACTTCCGGCCATCCGCAGGAAGCGTCCGACATCGCCGCCGCCCAGCTCGATCTGTTTCCCGAAAACTGGCCGATTGTCGTGCCCTCAGGCTCGTGCGGCGGCATGATGAAACACCACTGGCCGCAGCTTTTTGCCGGCAGCACCCATGAGGAAAAAGCCCGCGAAGTGGCGGGCAGGGTGGTGGAATTCACCCATTTCCTGCTCGACATCGGCTATGTGCCCGAAGACAAAGGCGACAGCATCAAAGTGGCGGTGCACACTTCCTGCGGCGCGCGGCGCGAAATGGGCGTGCACCTCACGGGCTGGAAGCTCGTTGACAGCCTGAAAAACGTCGAGCGCGTGGTGCACGACCACGAAAGCGAATGCTGCGGTTTCGGCGGCACGTTTTCCGTAAAGCAGCCCGATATTTCGGGCGCGATGGTGGCCGACAAAGTGGCCGCGCTCAAAGCCACGGAAGCGGTGGAAATCGTCAGCGCCGACGCAGGGTGCATGATGAACATCGGCGGCAAAATCGCCAAAGACGAGCCGCAGATGCCGCGTCCCAAGCACATCGCCACCTTCCTTCTGGAACGCACGGGAGGCAAGGCATGAGCGCGCGCGAAAACATTTTGGCCAAACTGAAAAAGGCCGACGCCTATCCGATGATGGAGCCGCGCGTCGAAGAGTTTTACCGTGAAATGTCGCCCGTGTGGGACAGCGAAACCGAACGCTTGAAACATTGGGCGAAGGCCATGCGGGCGGTGAAAACGGAAATTTATTGGGTGACGCGCGACAACTGGCCGCAGGTCATGCTCGAAGCGGCTAAAGGCAAAGGGTTGAAAAACATCCTGCTGCCGCTGCAAACCGAACACGGCCGCGCTGCCTCCCAAGTTTTTCAGACGGCCTCAAACATAGAAACCAAAGGCTTCGACAAGCCGATGGAAGATTGGAAAGACGAGTATTTTGCGGATATCGACGCGGGCTTCACTTCCGCCCGCTGCGGCATCGCCCACACCGGCACGCTGATGCTGTGGCCGACGCCGCAAGAGCCGCGCAGCCAGAGCCTGGTGCCGCCCGTGCATTTCTGCCTGTTTGACACGGCGAAAATGTACGACACCTTCCACCACGCCATGCATGGCGAAAACATGGCCGCCGGGATGCCCACCAACGTGGTGCTGGTGTCCGGCCCGTCGAAAACCGCCGACATCCAGCTCACGCTGGCCTACGGCGCACACGGCCCGCGCGATTTGGTGGTGCTGGCCGTCCTGCCCGGGCACATCGCCCCCGCCGACTTGGAGGACGCCGCATGAGCACGCAAACCGTACATTTCCACCCGAAACCCGAAACCTTCAAGCAAAACGCCCGCGAGGCGCTGGCCGACAAGCCGCTGCGCAAAAGCCTGCGCACAGCCATGGATATGCTGATGACCCGCCGCAAAAGCGTGTTGTCCGACGAAGAAGAGCTGCAACTTCTGCGTACCCTGTGCGAACACATCCGCCAGCGCTCGCTCGCCCGCCTGCCTGCGCTTTTGGAAGAGCTTGAAGCCAACCTGATCCGCTTGGGTGTCAAAGTGCATTGGGCGGAAACCCCGGCCGAAGCCTGCCAAATCATCCACAACATCATCACTGCCAAAAACGGCAAACTGATGGTGAAAGGCAAATCGATGGTCAGCGAGGAAATCGAGCTGAACCATTATCTCGAAGGGCAGGGCATCAAAGCGGTTGAGAGCGATTTGGGCGAATTTATCGTGCAGATGGCGGGCGAAAAGCCCACCCACATCGTGATGCCTGCCATTCACAAAACCAAAGAGCAGGTGAGCGAGCTGTTCCACAAAAACCTCGGCACGCCGCTCACCGACGACGTGGACGAGCTGACCGGCATCGCCCGTCAGGCGCTGCGCGATGTTTACCGCACGGCCGACGTCGGCCTGTCGGGCGTCAACTTCGCCGTTGCCGAAACGGGCACGCTCTGTCTGGTGGAAAACGAAGGCAACGGCCGCCTTTCCACCACCGTGCCGCCCGTGCACATCGCCATCACCGGTATTGAAAAAGTAGTGGCCAAACTGTCGGACATCCCGCCGCTGTACAGCCTGCTGCCGCGCAGCGCCATCGGCCAGCCGATAACCACCTATTTCAATATGATTACCGGCCCGCGCCGCAGCGAAGAGATCGACGGCCCGCAGGAAATGCACCTCGTTCTTTTGGACAACGGCCGCAGCCAGGCCTATGCCGAAGAACAGATGCGCCGCACCCTGCAATGCATCCGCTGCGGCGCGTGCATGAACCACTGCCCCGTCTACACCCGCATCGGCGGCGCGGCCTACGGCACGACCTATCCCGGCCCCATCGGCGAAATCGTCTCGCCGCACCTGCTCGGCCTCGATGCCACCCGCGACCTCCCCACCGCCTGCACCATGTGCGGCGCGTGCGACGAAGTCTGCCCCGTGCGCATTCCCATCACCGCACAGATGCGCCGCCTGCGCGAAGAGGCGCAGCGCCCGCGCGACGAAAAAGTGTCGCACCCGATCCGCGGGCAGGGCGCGTCGCACACCTTGGGCGAAACGCTGGCCTGGCGCACCTACAACGGCATTTTCAGCGGCAAAAAAGCCTACCGCGCCTTCGGTTGGGCGGCCACCACCTTCCGCGCCCTCACGCCGCCCTCGCAGCTGGGCTGGACGGATCACCGCAAGCCGATGAAGCCCGCCGCCAAAACGCTGCACGAGCTGATGAAGGAAAGGGAAAAGCGCAAATAGCGCCGCCTACCTTTACGGCCGTCTGAAAGCCTGTTCTGCCGCCGCAGACGTGAAGCTTGGTTTCGTGAAGCTTGGTTTTCAGACGGCCTGTTTGGAAATCGTCCGCCGTAGCATCAAGGCCGTCTGAAAGCGCAGCTTCAATAAACGGCCTGCCGCGTGATTGTGTGCCGTGAGGCCGTCTGAAAGCAGAGCTGCGGCGAACGTTCCAATCGGCTGCGGCGAAACCGTCGGCCGCCAAACACGGCTGCCGTTTTTTGACTTCGCAAGCCCCGCTTTCAGACGGCCGCAAAGTCGGGCGGCAGGGCAGGGCGGATGCCTGCCCCCTTACGCAGAAACGATATTAAAGGCCGTCTGAACACACAGGTGGCCGAATCCGATTTTTCAGACGGCCTCACCGATACCGTGAGGCCGTCTGAAAAAAGCCGAGCGGCAGAGCGCCGGCAAAAACCGTATGCACGAGCATACCCTTCACAACAACCTGTCCGCAAAGGATTGAAACATGGCTTTATTTTTAAGCATTTTCCCCATCGTGCTGCTGATTTGGCTGATGGTGAAAAAAAACAGCGTCCCCTCATACATCGCCCTGCCGGCCACCGCCCTGCTGATTTACATCCTGCAAATCAGCTATTTCGGCAACCCCTTTGCCGAATTGAACGCCAACGTGGCTGCCGGCCTCGTCGCCACGCTCACGCCGATTACCGTGATTTTCGGCGCGATTATGTTTAACCGCATGATGGAAACCACCGGCTGCATCGACGTCATCCGCAAATGGCTGGCCACCATCAGCCCCAACCCCGTCGCCCAGCTGATGATTATCGGCTGGTCGTTTGCCTTTATGATTGAAGGCGCATCGGGCTTCGGCACACCCGCCGCCATCGCCGCGCCGATACTGATGAGCCTCGGCTTCAACCCGCTGCGCGTCGCCATCTTCACGCTGGTGATGAACTCCGTACCCGTGTCCTTCGGCGCGGTCGGCACGCCGACTTGGTTCGGCTTCGGCCAGCTCGAACTGGCGCATGAAGACATCCTCGCTATCGGCCGCCAAACCGGCATCATCCATTTCGTTGCCGGTTTCATCATCCCGCTGATCGGCCTCAGCTTTATCGTCTCGTGGCAGGAAATCCGCAAAAACCTCGGCTTTATCTACATCGCCATCCTTTCCTGCACCATCCCCTACGTCATTTTGGCGCAGGTGAACGAAGAGTTTCCCTCGCTTGTCGCCGGCGCCATCGGCCTCTTGGTTTCCGTGTTCGCCGCCAACCACGGCTGGGGCTTGAGCAAAGAACACGCCAAAGACCCGAACGCGGAAAAAGTGTCCGCAGGCCAGGTCGCCAAAGCACTTGCCCCGCTGGGCATGCTGATCGGCATGCTCGTCGTCACCCGCATCAAACAAATCGGCCTCAAAGGCCTGATGACCAGCACCGAACCCTGGTTTTCCTTCTCCCTGCCCTTCGGCCTGTCCGACATTACCGTCACCCAATCGCTGACCTTTGTCTTCGGCAACATCTTCGGCACGGGCGTAACGGAAAAATACCAAACCCTCTACGTGCCCGCGTGGATACCCTTCGTCATTACCGTTTGGATCTGCATCCTGCTCTACAAAACCAAATTCAAAGACGCCTGGAGCTTCTACGTCGCCACCTTCAACCAAACCAAAAAACCCCTGCTCGCCCTGATGGGCGCCCTCATCATGGTCAAACTCATGATGGTGGGTGGCGACAACTCCATGGTGAAAACCATTGGCAAAGAATTCGCCGACATGGCCGGGCAGCACTGGGTTTATTTCTCCTCCTACCTCGGCGCCATCGGAGCCTTCTTCTCCGGCTCGAACACCGTGTCCAACCTCACCTTCGGCGCCATTCAGCAGCAGATTGCCGTCGATACCGGCCTCTCCGTCACCCTCATCCTCGCCCTGCAGTCCGTCGGCGGCGCGATGGGCAACATGGTCTGCATCAACAACATCATCGCCGTCTGCTCCGTATTGGACGTGAAAAACGCCGAGGGTGCGATTATCAAAAAAACCGTTATCCCCATGTTTGTCTACGGCATCATCGCCGCCCTGATGGCCGTGATCGTCATCCCGCTGCTGCCCCTGTAAGCACACGGCAGCGCAGTAGGCCGTCTGAAACCCCGCCAAGGCGTTTCAGACGGCCTCTTTATTGCCGCCGCACGGCAAAACCCGCACCCGCGCAAACGGTTTGGAGTATAATCGCGCCCGTTTGCCCGCAGAAAGTGCAAAGGGCAGAGGCCGTCTGAAAAGCCTTCCGACGGTTGCGCAGATAAAAACAAAAGGGAAAACCGTGAACACGCGCCACACCGCACTCTTGGCAGCCGCATTGTCGGCGGCTGCCTGCGCCGCGCCGCCCGCCGCCGAACCGGCCACCGCGCAGCAAATGGCCGACTTAATCAACCAAGCCCGCGCCCTCGGCAGAACCTGCGGCAAAACCTACTACCCCGCCACTGAAATGGAACCCCCTGCTCGAAAAGGCCGCCGCCGCCCACGCGCAGGACATGGCCGACAAAAATTACTTCCGCCACGAAAGCTCCGACGGCCGCGACATGGCCGGGCGCGTCGAACAAGCAGGCTACCGCTACCGCGCCGTCGGCGAAAACATCCTCGCCGGCGAACCCACCGCCCGCGCCGCCATAGCCACCTGGCTGGCCGCCCCCGGCCACTGCAAAAACATCATGGACACCGTCTGTCTACATCGAAGTCGGCATGGCCTACGCCGCCAACCAGCATTTGCAAAAACATCATGGACACCGTCTACACCGAAGTCGGCATGGCCTACGCCGCCAACCAGCATTCCCAATACGGCGTCTATTGGGTGCAGAATTTCGGAGCATTGGCGGGGAAGTGAAAAGGGAGACGGATTGGCGGTTTTCAGACGGCCTTTGGCCGACAACCCGGATTCCCGAATCCGCACCAGCATAAGGAGAGCACCATGACACGAGTCAGTTTGTCATTCGCCGCCGACGGCCAAAGCGTCAGGCTGCCCGAGCAGGCGCAGTTTGGCGGCAATGTGAAGACGGTTGATGTGCGCGTGGTCGGCAACGAGCGCATCATCAGCCCTGCCGCGCAGGTTTGGGACAGCTTTTTTGCCGCAGGCAGCGGCGTCAGCGAAGATTTTATGGTCGAGCGGGAAACCGTCGTGCAGCCTGAACGGGAGCAGCTGTAAATGCTCAAATATATGCTCGACACCAATATCGTGATTTATGTGATGAAGCGCCGCCCGCTTGAAGTTTTGGAAACCTTCAACCGCCATGCCGCGCGTTTGTGTGTCAGCAGCATTACCGCCGCCGAGCTGTACTACGGCGCGGAAAAAAGCGCATACCCCGAACGCAACCTGCAAGCCGCCGAAGATTTTTTATCCCGCCTGCAAGTGCTGCCCTACGGCATCAAAGCCGCCGCCCACTTCGGCAATATCCGCGCCGAACTGGGAAAAACCGGGCGGCTGATTGGCGAAAATGATCTGCATATCGCCGCCCATGCCCGCAGCGAAGGGCTGGTTTTGGTCAGCAACAACCTGCGCGAGTTCGAGCGTGTGGACGGTTTGCGTTTGGAAAACTGGGTGTGAAAGCAGGTATTATCGCCCCAACAAACTTTTCAGGCTGCCACAAAGCGCGGGATGATTTGAACACACAAAGGCAGCCTGAAACGGCGGCGGTGCATCAGCCATACCGCGCAAACCATGTTTCAGACGGCCTTTAACGAACAACGCACCGTAGGTCGGATTCTCGAATCCGACAGCCGACCGTAGGGCGGCATTGGGCGGCGCGTGATGAAATGTGGATTTTCCCCTTGCGGGGAAATGTCGGATACGAGTATCCGACCTTGTATATCGGAACTTCCGTATCATAGCAACAAACCGCCCGCCGCCGCCCGCATCCGACCAAGGTAAACAACCGTTGCGTAGCTCAGGGAGCGGTCGGGCAACCCATCGACACAACCGGACAGTTGCCAGACAACACAACCGAATGCAAGGCAGGTTTATGATGAGTACCCAACACAATTACGCAGGCATCGACATCGCCAAACGAAACTTCGTCATCGCCGTTTCGTCTTT
>NZ_JBKGTW010000057.1:0-11617 GCF_046546535.1 Neisseria sp. WLZKY-1 | reverse complement strand
TGGCCGTCTGAAAGATTGTGGCCGTCTGAAAGATTGTGGCCGTCTGAAAGATTGTGGCCGTCTGAAAGATTGTGGCCGTCTGAAAGATTGTGGCCGTCTGAAAGATTGTGGCCGTCTGAAAAACGCCGCTTCTGTCGAAGCGGCGTTTTTCAGACGGCCTTTGGCGGTATCAGTCGAGCAGCAGGCTGTCGTCGGCGATCTGTTCGCCGCGCGTCTGCTCGAACAGGGCGAGCAGGTCGGCAACGTCCATGCCCTCGCGTTCGCTGCCGCCGACGTCCAGCACCACCCTGCCCCGGTGCAGCATGACGGTGCGGCTGCCGTGGTCGAGCGCCTGGCGCATGGAGTGGGTGACCATCATGGCGGTGAGGCGGTTTTCGGCGATGATTTTTTCGGTGAGTTCGAGCACGAAGGCGGCGGTTTTCGGGTCGAGGGCGGCGGTGTGCTCGTCGAGCAGCAGGATTTTGCTCGGGCGCAGGCTGGCCATCAGCAGGCTGACGGCCTGGCGCTGGCCGCCGGAGAGCAGGCCAATGCGGTCGGTGAGGCGGTTTTCCAGACCGAGTTTGAGCATGGCGAGTTTTTCGCGGAAAAGTTCGCGGTTTTGCCGGTTGAGGGCGAAACCGAGGCCGCGTTTGCCGCCGCGCGCGTAGGCCAGCGCCATGTTTTCTTCGATGCTGAGGGCTTCGCAGGTGCCGGCGAGCGGGTCTTGGAAGACGCGGGCGACAAGGTGGGCGCGTTTGTGGGCAGGCTCGCGGGTGACGTCGCGGCCGTCGATAGCGATGCTGCCGCTGTCGACGGCGATGTCGCCGCTGACGGCGTTGAGCAGGGTGGATTTACCCGCGCCGTTGCTGCCGATAACGGTGACAAACTCGCCTTCTCCGATGTGCAGGCTCATGCCGCGCATGGCGGGATTGGCCATCGGCGTGCCGGCGTTGAAGGTGACTTTGAGGTTCTCGGCGCGCATCATGGGGCGGGTTTCCTTTTTTTCAGACGGCCTTTGAGCGAGGGGATTTGCAGGGCGGCAACGACGAGAACGGCAGTGATGAGGTTGAGGTCGGTGGGGCGCACGCCGAGGTTTTGCAGGGCGTCGTTACCCAAGGCAAAGGCGATGAGAAGACGGTAGACGACGGCGCCGATCACGGCGGCGAGGGTGACGAAGACGATGCGTTTGGCGGGCAGCAGGTTTTGTCCGATGATAACGGCGGCCAGGCCGATCACGATGGTGCCGATGCCGCTGGTGATGTCGGCGCTGCCGCTGGTTTGCGCGAACAGGGCACCGCCGAGGGCGACGAGGGCGTTGGAGAGCGCCATGCCGAGGATGATCATTTTGCCGGTGTTGACGCCCTGGGCGCGCGCCATGCGTTCGTTGACGCCGGTGGCGCGTACGGCGAGGCCGGTTTTGGTGTTGAAAAACCAGTCGAGCAGCAGCTTGGCCGCCAGTACGAAAGCGGCGACGACGAGAGGCTGCACCCAATATTGGTTGGAAAAATCGGCGGCGACAAAGGGGGAAAAGACGCTGGGGCTGTCGATAAGCGGCAGGTTGGGCGAACCGCCCGCGATGCGCAGGTTGACAGAATAGAGGGCGACCATCACCAAGATGCCCGCGAGCAGCGGCAGGATTTTCAGGCCGACGTGCAGCCAGGCGGTGGCCGCACCCGCCGCCGCGCCCGCCAAGGCGGCGAACAGGCAGGCAATCCAGGGGTTGACGCCCGCGCCGACGGACACGGCGAACACGATGGCGCCCAGCGGGAAGCTGCTGTCGGCGGTGAGGTCGGGGAAATCGAGGATGCTGAACGAAATCAGCACGCCGAGGGCGACCAGGGCGTAAATCAGGCCGGTTTCGATGCCGCCAAAGAAGGCTATCAGGCTCATGGTTTGTCGGTTCTTTCGCGCTTGTGCCCGATGTTTTCAGACGGCCTCTGTGTGTGGAAGGGCGTCTGAAAACGCGTGACGCTTATTCTTTCACTTCTTTTGCCGTTTTCAGCAGCGCTTCGGGCAGGGCGATGCCCAGCGCGGCGGCGTGTTTTTTGCTGAGATAGAGTTCGAGACTGTCGAGTTTTTCCGAGGGCAGATCGCCCGGTTTTTTGCCTTTGAGCACGGCGGCGGCAAGTCTGCCCGCCTGCTGCCCCGTGCCGAAGGAGTCCATGCCGAGCGCAGCGACGGCGCCGCGTGTGACAGAGTCGGCGTCGGAGGCCACCAGCGGGATTTTCATTTCGACGGAGGCTTTGTACATGGATTCGTAGGCGGAGACGACGTTGTTGTCGAGCGAGGTGAAAATCACGTCGGCCTTGCCGCCCAAGCTGCGGGCGGCGGTGATCACGTCGGCGGAGCGGGCGGCGGGCGCTTCGGCCACTTGCAGACCCTGTTCGGCCGCTTTGGCTTTCAGGCGTTCGAGCACGGTGACGGAGTTGACTTCGCCGGGGCTGTAAACGTAACCGATGGTTTTCAGATTGGGCACGAGCTGTTTCATCAGGTCGATTTGCGGGCCGACGGGCAATTCGTCGGACACACCGACGATGTTGCTGCCCGAAGGCTCGAAGTTGGCGATGAGTTTGGCGGCAACGGGGTCGGTGACGGCGGTGAAAATGACGGGAACGGTTTTGGTGGCGGCTGCGGCGGCCTGCGCGCTGGGGGTGGTAATGGCGACGATGGCGTCGGGCTGGTCACCGGCGAATTTTTTCGCAATCTGCGCGGCGTTGGCGGTGCTGCCCTGCGCACTTTGGAAGTCGATAACGAGGTTTCTGCCTTCTTCGAAGCCTTCGGTTTTCAGGCCGTCGATCACGCCCGCGCGGATGGTGTCGAGGGCGGGATGGTCGGCAATGGCGGTGACGGAAACTTTTTTCGTCTCTGCCGCCGCAGGCGCAGACGCACCGTCGGCAGGAGAAGCATTTTGTTCGGCGGGCGAGCAGGCGGCCAGCACAGCGGCAACAAGCGCGGCGGGGATGGCGGACAGGAAGGCAGTTTTGGCGGTCATGACGACAGGGATTCCATGCGTGTGAAAAGGCGCGATTATAGCGTTTTTTTGTAAGTTTTTGTCAGCGCGGCATAAGGCCGTCTGAAAACGCAAATCGGCGTTTTCAGACGGCCTGTTTGATACTTCGTTGACACTCCGCTTTCAGACGGCCTCCGCGCCCTCTTCCGCTTGCGCCGCATTTTCCTGCGGCGCTTCCAGCTTGGCCAGACGCGCTTCCAGTTCGGCCAGTTTTGTGCGGGTTTTGATCAGCACCTGCTGCTGGATGTCGAACTCTTCACGCGTCACCAGATCCATTTTGTTGAACGCGCTGCCGAGCATGGCTTTGACGTTTTTTTCCACGTCTTTGGCCGGGCTTTCGGCGATGGTGGCGCTGATTTTGGCGGAGACTTCTTCGAGGATTTTCGAACCGAACATGGCTGCTTCCTTTAATGGCTGAACGATGGTAAGGCGGGCGATTGTAGCGGGAAAGAGGCCGTCTGAAAAGTTGCGGCACGGCGGTGTTTCTTTTGCAAAAAGGCTGTCTTTCCTGACGGGAAACGTCCGCCGCCGCCGAAACTTGCTACAATCGGTCTCCCTTTAACACCCGTTATCAAGGAGAAAACGATGAAAAAAATCCTGTTTGTTTCTGTATTGGCCGCCGCGGCCGCCGCAGCTTCTGCCGCACAATACGAAATCGACCCCTTCCACACCAACGCCCGTTTCGAAATCGACCATTTCGGCACCAGCAGCAATGTCGGCGGCATTTACGAAGTGAGCGGCAAAGTCGAATTTGACGCGGCCAAGAAAACCGGCTCGGTGGAAACCGTGATGCCGCTCGCCAACCTGCAATCGAGCAGCGCGGCGTTCACCAAACATCTGAAATCGGCCGACCTGTTTAACGCGGAAAAATATCCGGAAATGCGTTTCGTGTCGGACAAATTCGTCTTCAACGGCAAAAAAGTCGCCGCCGTGCAGGGCAAACTCACCATGCTGGGCAAAACCCTTCCGGTCACGCTGAAAGCGACGAAATTCAACTGCTATGTCAACCCGATGAAGAAAACCGAAGTGTGCGGCGGCGATTTCACCGCCCTGATCGACCGCACGCAATGGGGCATGGATTATCTGGTGTCCGCCGGTATGACGAAAAACGTGAAGCTGAACATCCAGATTGAGGCGGTGAAGAAATAGGCCGTCTGAAAAAGAATGCCAAACAGGCCGTCTGAACGTTTTCAGACGGCCTGTTTGCGTTTGCTGCGGATTCAGTCGCGCACGTAGATGGTTTCGACGTCGTAGTCGTCTTCGTTCCAATCATCGTCTTCGTCGGCAAAGCGTTCCTGCCATTCTTCTTCGTGGCTGAGGGAGGAATCCATGCCGCTTTCGAGGCGCAGGACGGACAGCAGGTGGTAGATGTCGGCGGACAGCGGCGCTTCAAAATGCACGGTTTCGCCGCTTTGCGGGTGGACGAAGCTGAGGCGGTAGGCGTGCAACGCCTGTCTGCCCAGTTGGCGCACGGTGCTTTTGACGGTGTCGGAGCAGGCGTGGCGCGGGTTGCCGTAGACGGGGTCGCCCGAGAGCGGATGGTTTGCTTCGCGCATGTGGACGCGGATTTGGTGGGTGCGGCCGGTTTCCAGTTGGCATTCTATATAGCTGTGCGCCCGATAGCGTTCGAGCACTTTCACGTGGGTGACGGCTTCTTTGCCGCCGAATTTCACCACGGCCATTTTGACGCGGTTGTGCGGGTCGCGGCCGATTTGGGTTTCGATTTTGCCATCGAAGGGCACGATGCCGTCGGCCACGGCGCGGTAGACGCGTTTGACCGTGCGCTCCTGCATCTGCTTCACCAGGTGGTTTTGCGCGCTCAGGGTTTTGGCAACGACCATCAGGCCGCTGGTATCTTTGTCGAGACGGTGGACGATGCCCGCACGTGGCACGTTCTGCAAGGCAGGGCAGTGCGCCAAGAGGCCGTTGAGCAGCGTACCCGACCAGTTGCCCGCGGCGGGGTGGACGACGAGTCCGGCAGGTTTGTTCAGCACGATTACGCTGTCGTCTTCGTACACGATGTCCAAATCCATGGGCTCGGGCGTGAAGGCCAGCGTTTCGTTGCTTTCCTGCACCTGTACGGCCAGTTTCTCGCCGCCTATCAGCTTGTCTTTGGGCTTGGCGGGTTTGCCGTCCACCGACACCGCACCTTCTTTAATCCAGTCGGCCAGGCGCGAGCGCGAGTAGTCGGGCAGCAGCTTGGCTAAGGCGGCGTCGAGACGCAGCCCGGCCAAATCGAGCGGCACGGTTAAATTCAGACAAGTTTCGGCGGCAGGGGCTGCACCAAACTCAAAATCGTCGTTATAATCGCCGCCATTTTCAAATGAAGAGTTCTGCATGAAAAAAATTCTTTTAGTAGCGTTGCTGGGTGCGGCGCTGTCCGGCTGCGCAAGCAAAGGCACAAGCGACAAAGACGCGCAAATCACCCAAGACTGGTCGGTGGAAAAACTGTACGCCGAAGCGCAAGACGAGTTGAACAGCAACAATTATACGCGTGCCGTCAAGTTATATGAACTGCTCGAATCCCGCTTCCCACAAGGCCGTTACGCGCAGCAGGCGCAGCTTGACACGGCCTATGCCTATTACAAGGACGAAGAGCGGGAAAAAGCGCTCGCCGCCGTGGAACGCTTCCAAAAGCTGCACCCGCAGCATCCGAACATGGACTACGCCCTTTATCTCAAAGGGCTGATTCTGTTTAACGAAGACCAATCCTTCCTCAACAAACTCGCCGCGCAGGACTGGTCCGACCGCGATCCCAAAGCCAACCGCGAAGCCTATCAGGCCTTTGCCGAGCTGGTTCGCCGCTATCCGCAGAGCAAATACGTCGAAGACGCCACCAAACGCATGACCAAGCTGGTAGACGCGCTGGCCGGCAACGAAATGGCCGTCGCCCGCTACTACGCCAAACGCGGTGCCTATCTCGCCGCCGCCAACCGGGCGCAGAACATCGTCACCGGTTTCCAAAACACCCGCTATGTCGAAGAAGCGCTGGCCGTGATGGAACTCTCCTACCGCAAAATGGAGCGCCCACAGCTTGCCGACGACACCCGCCGCATCTTGGAAAAAAACTTCCCGCAAAGTCCCTATCTCACCCGCTCGTGGAAAGACAACGACGCCCCCTGGTGGCGTTATTGGAAATAACGGGCTTTACACAACACAACAGGCCGTCTGAAAACCTTTCAGACGGCCTGTCTGCCTATTACAATCCCCCTCCCCAACAGCAAAGCGAGAAACCAAATGGATCTGCGCCACATCCGTGAAGACTACAGCAAGCAGCAGCTTTCCGAACAAGACTGCACCGACAGCCCCGTCGCCCAGTTTGAAAAATGGCTGGACGAAGCCGTCAGGGCGCAAGTCAACGAGCCCACCGCCGTCAACGTTGCCACCGTCGGCGAAGACGGCCGCCCGCAAAGCCGCATGGTGCTGCTCAAAGAAGTCAACCCGCAGGGCTTCGTCTTCTTCACGAATTACCACAGCCGCAAAGGCCGTGCCCTCGCCGCTCGCCCCTTCGCCGCCCTCACCTTCTTCTGGCCGGAACTTGAACGGCAGGTACGCATCGAAGGGCGCGTCGAAAAACTCTCCGAAGCAGCCTCCGACGAATACTTCGCCTCCCGCCCCTACGCCAGCCGCATCGGCGCGTGGGCGAGCGAACAGAGCAGCGTCATTGCCGACAAAAACGTCCTTGTCAGACGCGCCGCCGCCGTCGGCCTCAAACACCCGCTCAACGTCCCCCGCCCGCCGCACTGGGGCGGCTTCCTCGTCATTCCCGACCGCATCGAGTTTTGGCAGGGACGCCCCAGCCGCCTACACGACCGCATCCGCTACCGCCTTTCAGACGGCCTGTGGCTCAAAGAGCGCCTCGCGCCGTAGTTTCAGACGGCCTTTCAGACGGCCTCACGCATACCGAGGCCGTCTGAAAAGGGAAAAACCGCTTTCAGACGGCCCGCAAAAGGTTTAAGGCGCCGGTCTGTCTGTTTGACGGTGGCAGCCTGTGCACGGAAAACGGCCTGCCGTTGGCGGCAGGCCGTCTGAAAAGCCGGTTTTATTCTTTCGGGAAGCTCTCTTTAATCCACAGCAGGGCGGCAGCCAAGGCGGCAACGGTCAGCAGCATGGCGTGCTGGTAGTCGGCCAGGGTTTCCTGCGTGCCGGCGAGCAATTTGCCCGGCAGACCCATCAGCAGGCCGCCCGCGACAAACATCGAGCCGTTGACGATGGAGGCGGATGTACCGATCAGGTGTTGTGGAACGTTGTCGCCTGCGGCGGTGAAGTTGAGCATATGGCCGGCGTTGCAGAAGCCGAAGATGAAATACAAAACCATAGCCACGTCTCCCGACATCGGCAGGTAAATGACGCACAGCAGCGACAAAACCTGTACCAGCGTGGTGACGGCTATCGGCCATTTGCGCGATTTGAGCGCGTTGGAGATTTTGTTGATCAGCGGACTGCCGGCCGCCAGTCCCAGCCACAGGCAGGCGGTGGCGTGGTTGGCGGTGCCGACTTCGAGGCCGTGCGCCATCAGCAGTTTCGGCCCCCAGACGACGCCGAGCGCCAGAATCATGCCGAATACGATGGCGCCTTGGATGCTGATCGCCCAAATCTGTTCTTTTTTCAATACTTCGAGGATAGAGCGGAAGACGGAGGCGATGAACTCGCCCGCGCCGGATTTTTCGCCCTCCACTTCGGATGGGTTGTGGACAAACATCACGGCGGCAATCAGCAGAAGAACGCCGAATACACCGAAGCCGGTAATGATGGCACGCCATTCCCAACGGCTGAGTGCAAAGTCGAAGGCGGTTTGGCCAAAGGCGGACGAGAGGGCGGCCACGAGTTGCACAAGGCCGAACATGATGCCGAATTTGGCCATGCCGAACCATACGCCCGCGCCGACGAATCCGGCACACGAGCCCAGCGCCAGCACCACTTGCGAGAGCAGCAGCATTTCAAAACTTTGGGCGAAGGCAAACAGGAATACGCCCAAAATCACCAATCCGATGGCGGGTATCAGCACTTTGCGGCTGCCCAATTTGTCCAAGAGCGCGCCGGAGAAGAGTTGGGCGACGGCGAACACCCATGTGTAGGTGGCGGCAATTAGTCCGACTTGGTCGATGCTGAGGTTCAGCGTTTTCGCCACGCTGTTGTTGACGATGGCGTAGCCGGTCTGCACGTTGAACAGCCACACGACGAAAATCACGGCGATTGTCCAAACCGTCCAGGCGCGGGCGCCGCCGAGTTCGTAGGTTTTATTGTTTGTTTGCGTACTTATTTGATTCTACTATCAATTATACACTGTAAACTTCTTTGCCCGCGATATTAGGTCGCAGCAATGGCGCGGTCGTCGGCCAAGGTCATTTGGATGAACAGCACTTCTTCTAAGCTCTTCGCGTAGCGCATGCGGTATTCGATGATCGGTGTCGATTTTAGGTTGATAACCGCCAAATCCGCTTCCATGCCCGGCTCGATGCTGCCGATTTTGCCGGCCAGCCCCAAGGCTTCGGCCGTGCCGCGTCCGGCAAGATAAAAGCTGTGCAGCGAGCTGTACGGCGTGCCGTTCATCTGAGCGGCTTTGTAGGCTTCGTTCATGGTTTGCAGAATGGAAAAGCTGGTACCCGCGCCCAAATCTGTTGCCAGACCGACATGGACGGGGCGTTGTTCGGTTTTCAGTTTTTTCACGTTCAGACAGCCCGATCCCAAAAAGAAGTTGGAGGTCGGACAGTGCGCCACCGATGCACCCGTTTCGTTGAACACGCCCAACTCGCGGTCGGTCAGATGGATGCCGTGGCCGTAGATAGCGCGGCGGCGCATCAGGCCGTAGCGGGCATAGGCGTCGGTGTAGTCTTTCGCTTCGGGGCACAATTCTTTTACCCACGCGACTTCGTTGACATTTTCGGAAACGTGCGACTGAATCAGCATATCGGGATTTTCCTGCGCCAACGCGCCGATCATTTCCATTTGTTCGGGTGTCGAAGTGGGCACGAAACGCGGCGTAATGACATATTCCGCGCGGCCTTTGCCGTGCCATCTGCTGATCAGCGCTTTGGATTCGTAGGCACGCTGCGGCGTGTCCAACAGGGCGGCGGGAGCGTTTCTGTCCATGCACACTTTGCCCGCCATAATCCGCATATCGTATTTCGCCGCCGCTTCAAAAACCGCATCGACCGACTGCGGAAAAACGGTGCAGTAAACGGTTGACGAAGTCACGCCGTTGCGCACCTGCTCGCGCAGGAACACTTCCGCCACTTCGTCGGCATGTTCTTTGTTTTTAAAGCCCTGCTCGGCGACAAACGTATAGTTGTTCAGCCATTCGATTAGCTGTTCTCCATAGGCCGCGATGATTTCCGTTTGCGGATAGTGGACATGACAGTCGATAAAGCCGGGAATAATCAGGCTGTCCGCATATCTTTTGACGGGCACACCGTCCAGCTCGGGCAAAATCTTATCTGCCGCCCCCGTTTTGACAATCTTCCCGTTTTCCATCACCACCACGGCATCGGATTCATAAACCAGACAATCGTCCATATCGTGAAAAAACGGGTCTTTGCGAAAAGAAAGCATCGCACCACGTATCGCTGTTTTTATACTCATAACATTCTCCTACTAAAATTTACACTTCTATTTATTTACACAAACCAATTTGTGTGATTTAACCATGCTATTAATAATGTAATATATACAAGAAGGAAAATACCATGTGTTTACTGCCGAAACAAACAGTTACTTTCATGATTTATTTTATTTTTACATATAAATCAAATATAAATTAGAAAAATTTATTCCAAGAAAATAAATAATTCAAAAATAATCTGATATTAATATAGAGATTTCGTTTACATTTATTGACAAAAGTCAAATAGTGCGGCAGCCGTCAATACCGGCTCTCATTTCAGATTGAAATAAAAAAAGAAAAGGGCTATCCTGCGTTTGCCGGACATTACCGGCACGGCTTTTTTCCTAAACTCAGTCATTTGAGGAGATAGTTTTATGACTGCCAAAAACCTGAATGTGTTTGACAAAGAATACGGATTGCTGATCAACGGCGAATGGACGAAGCCCGGTGCGCTTTTGGAATCCTACAACCCCGCCAACGGCGAACTGCTGGCCAAATTCACCGACGCAACCGACGCCGACGTCGATGCCGCCGTGTCCGCCGCGCAGCAGGCGTTCAAAACCTGGCGCAAAACCACCGCCGCCGAACGCGCCGTGATTCTGAACAAAATCGCCGACGTGATTGACGAAAACACCGAACTCTTCGCCTTGCAGGAAACGCTCGACAACGGCAAACCCATCCGCGAAACCCGCGCCGCCGACATCCCGCTGGCCGCCGACCACTTCCGCTACTTTGCCGGCGTGATTCGCGGCGAAGAAGGCACCTGCAACCAAATCGACCAGGAAGATTTGTCCATCGTATTGCGCGAACCCATCGGCGTGGTCGGCCAAATCATCCCGTGGAACTTCCCCTTCTTGATGGCCGCCTGGAAAATCGCCCCCGCGCTGGCCGCAGGCTGCACCATCGTCATCCACCCCTCTTCCAGCACCTCGCTGAGCCTGCTGTCGTTCGCCCAAAAAATCAACCACCTGCTGCCCAAAGGCGTGCTGAACATCATCACCGGACGCGGCAGCAAATCCGGCGAATACATGCTGCACCACAAAGGCTTCAACAAACTGGCCTTCACCGGCTCCACCGAAATCGGCCGCCACATCGGCATCGCCGCCGCCGAAATGCTGATTCCCGCCACGCTCGAACTCGGCGGCAAATCCGCCAACATCTTCTTCGACGACATGCCCTTCGACAAAGCCCTCGAAGGCGCGCAAAAAGGCATCCTGTTCAACCAAGGCCAAGTCTGCTGCGCCGGTTCGCGCATCTTCGTACAGGAAGGCATTTACGATAAATTCGTTGCCGCGCTGGCCGAAGAATTCAAAAAAGTCAAAGTCGGCCTGCCGTGGGAAGACGACACGCAAATGGGCGCACAGGTCAGCGCAGGCCAGCTTGAAACCATTTTGAAATACGTCAAAATCGGCGAACAGGAAGGCTGCCGCATCATCACCGGCGGCAAAAAAGTCGAAGGCACGCTGGGCAACGGCGAGTTCCTCGAACCGACCCTGATCGAAGCACCCGACAACAGAGGCCGCGTCGCACAGGAAGAAATCTTCGGCCCGGTAGCTACGGTTATCAAATTCAAAACCGAAGAAGAAGTTATCGCCATGGCCAACGACAGCGAATACGGCTTGGGCGGCGCGGTGTGGAGTAAAGACATCAACCGCTGCCTGCGCGTCTCCAATGCACTGGAAACCGGCCGCGTGTGGATCAACTGTTACAACCGCCTACCCGCAGGCGCGCCGTTTGGCGGCTACAAAACCTCCGGCATCGGCCGCGAAACCCACAAAATGATGCTCGCCGCCTACACCCAGGTGAAAAACATCTACATCAGCACCCGCGAAGAACGCGAAGGTATGTACTGATCCGTGAGGTAAACGCCGCGTAGCACAAAGGCCGTCTGAACGCTGTTTTAGACGGCCAGAGACCTTTGCAAAATCCCCTAAATTCCCACCAAGACATTTAGGGGATTTTCCATGAGTACCTTCTTCCAGCAAACCGCACAAGCCATGATTGCCAAACACATCGACCGCTTC